>JBAWXD010000313.1:0-3543 GCA_037144275.1 Paludibacter sp.
AAAGTGCCGCCCACATAGGCAGCAAAAGAAGTAGCACCATACCAAGTTACATTTATTACAGGGTTATTCTCGTAACCTACAACCGGTGTCCATTGAGTGCCGTTGTAGTGCAACCCCCAATCATAACTTCCCGAACTTGCAACAATCAAAACTTGGGAGCCATATCCACCTGCTGCATACAATCCGTTGCTGCCTATACTTTTGGCATTCAAAAATGTAGCAAATTGTGCGTTGGTGATGTCGTACTTGCTCATGCTGAATGCACTGAGCGAAACAGCAAACTGGGTTTCGTCGGTGTTTCTGTTTACTTCATTCACAGGACTACCCATGAAAAATATTCCTGCTGGGATAAGTGAGGTTTGGATGGTGGAACGTAGAGGAACTATCGCCGGTTTGTAGAAAATCACACTATCCACATCAACTAATTTTATCGATTGTTTGTTGATTACCATACCTGCCTTCATTACATACATTGTATCAGTTTGCGCATGCAAAATAACTGTGATTAGGAATAATCCTATAATTGCAAAAAATATCTTTTTCATTCTGATTGATTTTTAAGACAATTAACCCATGAAGTAGATTAAGTGCCAAGTTTATAAATATTATTGTTTAATAAATATAGATGTTTCAATTTTTGTTCCATTATTTATACGGCATAAATAAATGCCTTGACGAAACTGTGATATATTAACCTCATAGCTACTTGTGCCGATTAACTGCTCCTTGTAAAGCAGCTTGCCTTCAATGGATAATAATTCCAAGGTGGCAGTTTGACTATTTGTTGTAGCTAAATGAATGTGTAATACATCTACCACAGGGTTAGGATACAGGCGCAAATTGCTGTGAACATCATCTGTGATGGCTTCAATGCTGTTTCCAATATCCCCAATGTTGATATAACTTATGCCTATTAGTGCGTAATTGTCAACACTGCCAGTGAATTTGATCACTGACATGTTTCCCGTACTAGGAAATGTCAGTTTACGAATACTGCTCAGCGTATAAGCGGTTTGTGCACCGCTCATAGACTTCACATTCAGTGTGATTTGTCCTTGCAGTGGAGTGAGACCGAGTCCCAGCAATATCACTGCGTTGAATTTCAGTAATTTGTGTTTCATTTTTTATCCTCCTTTTTTAATGATAAATATATATTCTTATTCTCTTCGTGCCCGTATGTAATCCCATCTTTTTGTCTGGTTGTTTTCTCCCAACCATTCATTCAATATCTTGAAATAGACATATGAATTATTTGATTTGGTTGTAGATTAGTATAGTTATCACTTCAAATTTTTCTTACTTTTATACTCAAGTCAAAATAATTTGATATTCAAAATTTTCGAATTGAGTACAAAATCTCACATCAAAATTGTCAAATTCTAAATCTGATAAAACCTCTGGACGTGGATGTCCATATTGATTGCCATAACCAAAACAAATGACAGATGTTGTTTTGCCCTTATTGTTTAATAAACTCAATTTATTGTCCACCCAATTCGTCTTTGAACCATGATGCGGTACTTGAAAAACGAAAACCTTATCCAAATGATTTTTAATATAATCTGAGTTGTCAATTTGTATTAAAGGAATATCTCCGGTTAATAGTGTTACGCCCCAGTCATAATTTTTGGATTGTAATCTACTTCTAAAACTATCATTTCCAATCATTTTACAACATGGATTAAAATGATTTCTGACAGACCATATGTTCATAATCTTATGGAGTTGTGCAGTTTTATACCCAAGCGGTTTGTGTTGAACAATTAAACCTGTTTTGTTCAAATCTTTGAATTTGTCGCGATATTGTTTTCTTAATTTGTCAAGATTAATGTTATCTTCCAATATCTTTTCCAATTCATTTTGTGTAATTCCATCCTCTGCGTTTACATTGTACAACTTATTTAAACTTACTGTGAACTCTTGTATAAGTATTCGTTGTGCAGGTTCGTGATATAAGTAAAACTCCCAGATATTATGCCATTTAATTGTACCGTTGCCTTTTCTAAATTCAACATTAATATTGTACTTTTCGTCAATTTCATAATCATCCTTGTCTAAGTCAGTCAATTCAAACGAAGGATTCTCTTCATCGTAAGTTTGATTTGTATTTAATTTTTCGTCTGAATTCCTTTTTATATAAATTATCCTTGATATTTCAGACTCTTCTATTTTAGTTAAATAATCATACGGGCTTTTTAAAAATTCTAAGAAATCTCCCATATCAGCAACATCTTGTTCACCGTGTCTTATCGCAACAATTAATCTTTCGATTGGCGTTAAATAGGGCAAGTAAATTCTTTCGCATTTTAGACCTGTTAGGAGTTCTCTGATTCCATTCACATGATCATCATCCAGATGAGAGACGAATAATACATCTAATATGTTATTCCGAAGTGAACTTTTAAAGTATTGAATACCATCAGTTAAGTGTTTTCGTTCACTTAGAGTTCCACAATCATAAACGAAATTGAATCCTAGAAATCTGTGATTACCTAAATTAAGGTGTCCTGTATAAAATCCACCTTGTCCAACATTATTGAAATTAAAGTTTGCTCTCATTTGTTGAATATTTTAGTTAGTTTTTATTTTCGCAACAATTCTGTTTGTGATTTTCTTCATTTTAAGGCATAAAAAAAGCGTGGTACTCTAACCGTATCACGCCCTTGAGGTATCGCCAAATACCTGATAAGTAGATAATAAGTTAAAGCCCACGCCTTAGGCGCAGGCGTTTACTAACTTATTCCACTTAAACTTTAAATTTTGGCGATTTTCAAGGGTCGGAATAAAAGCTAACGCTTTTGATAATATGTAATACCGCTGTCGCTACAGCGGGGGTAAATACTCAATGAGAAATTTAATGTTATTGACCGATAGGTTTCAAACCACTGTTTTTTAATTGATTGTCAATATATTTTTTCAATTCATCAAACTTCATGTTTTGAGTTTCAGCAGTTATTTTATTACGAGCATCTCGCATCATTTTCACTGCATCAAATGATTTTTCTTTTTGTTTAGTCTTCATAATGGATTAAATCTTTAGGACTTCGTATTTCTATCATAGGATACCCAAGCCGATAATTGACAGAATTGTATCCTTTAATTCTGTCGAGGTTCACAATGTGTTTGAAATTCCAACTTGCCAATACATCCACCTTATTAATGGTTGCTATAGCAATGTGTCTGCAATCTTCCAAACTTGTTTTTCCAACTACTTTTTCTGCAATATAGGTGTCGGCAAGTATAACTGCTTCATCAGTAAGTTCTACGCGTTCAAATTTATCAGTAGAAAATTTATATGGCAGTTCTCTAACGTTTTTAGGTGCTCCAATTAATTCTAAATCAAGTAAGTCAGAAACTACAAAGGTAATTTCATTGTTTTCAAAACGCTTGAATAGTTCTCTGGTTGCATCTTTAAATTCTTCGTCAAAGTACCCTCCAATAACTGAAGTGTCGATATATATTCGTTGTTTCATGTTCTCGAAAATATTAATTCAATTCATTGAATTGCAAAGATATGAAATTGTTCTTTAATTTCATTCAAAA
>JBAWXD010000314.1:0-3501 GCA_037144275.1 Paludibacter sp.
ACTATAAAACCCGTTGATGAGGAAATGATTTCTAGTTGTTTAGATTCAAATTTATTTGTTACCGTAGAAGAACATAATATAATTGGTGGAATTGGTTCTGCAATATCAGAATCTATTTCATCTAAAAAGAATAGTCCGTCATTGTTACGTTTAGGCATAATGGATACATTTTCACATCCGGGTGATTATTTATTTCTTTTGGAACAACATCGGTTACAACCTCATTTAATTGCTGAAGATATATTGATTAAATATAATAGAGATAACTAAGATGGCTGTATTCAGTGATATATTAAATGGATTGACTAAAGATTCTTCTTTAATTAACGATGCTGGTGAAAAATTATCTTACATTGAATTAGTAGAATCCGCTTCAGTTTTATATAACAAAATTGGACATCGTTGTTTGGTTTTTTGGTTGTGTCAGAATTCTATAGAATCATTAATTGGCTATTTCTCTTTTTTAAGTAATAGGGTTGTTCCATTAATGCTTGATGCTTCATTGGAAGAAACTTTACTTCACGATTTAATTAAAGTATATCAGCCAGAATATATCTGGTTGCCCAAAAATCGATATAGAGAATTTGTAACATTCGAAGTAGTTTATGACTTAAATGAGTATTATTTGGTTTGTTTTGGTAAAACTAATACAATTCTAACATATGAAAATTTAGCATTGTTACTTACTACCTCCGGGAGTACAGGAAGTCCTAAATTAGTAAGATTAAGTTACGACAATATTAAATCAAATGCAGAGTCGATAGCTCAATATTTATCAATTAATGAGACTGAAAGGCCTATTACGTCTTTACCAATGCATTATTCGTATGGATTATCTGTTATTAACAGTCATCTTATATCAGGAGCTACCATTTTATTAACAGACAAATCCATAGCACAAAAAGAATTTTGGACTTTTGCTAGAGAACAAAAAGCTACATCTATTGCTGGTGTGCCTTATACCTATGAAATGTTGAAGCGTTTACGCTTTTTCAGCATGTTACTTCCGGACTTGAAAGTTATGACTCAAGCCGGAGGAAAATTATCGGCAGGTTTGGTTCAGGAATATGTTGAAAATGCTAAAGAAGCGGATAAAAAATTCTATGTAATGTATGGCCAAACAGAAGCTACTGCCCGAATGAGTTATTTACCTTTTGAATCTGCGACAGAAAAATATAGCAGTATTGGAATTGCCATACCGGGCGGGACCTTCAAGTTGATCGATGATGATGGGATTGAAATAATAGAATCAGGAAAAGATGGTGAGTTAATTTATTCAGGCAGAAACGTATGTCTGGGTTATGCAGAATGCATTCAAGATTTACAAAAAGGAGATGAAAATAAAGGAATATTATTTACGGGTGATATAGCAAGAAGAGATTCTGAAGGTTATTATTATATTACCGGGCGGAAAAAGCGATTTATTAAGATTTGGGGAAATCGGGTGAATTTAGATGCTGCTGAGCAAATCATAAAAGAGATTACCTCTTCGTGTGCATGTGTAGGTGTGGATGATAAAATGCTGGTCTATCTGACTGATGAAACGAAAAGTGAACAATGCTTGCAGTTATTGGCGTCAAAGACAGGTTTAAACAGCAGAGCTTTCGGAATAAGGATAATAGCTGAAATTCCAAAAAACACTTCCGGCAAGGTTTTATATTCCGATTTAAAAAATGAATAGAGTTATGGATATAGAAGAAATATTGCTGATAGAACCCTATTCATTGACTAAAGATCAAAAGGCAGAATTATTGACGACTGAATTAAAACAGTTGACAAGTTTGCATTACCAACATTCTGAAAGGTATAAAAGAATGATGGATGCAATTGGACTAAATATTGAAGCCATTAAAACGTATTATGATCTTCCTTTTTTACCTGTTCGAATGTTCAAAGAATTTGAGCTTCTGAGTGTTTCAAAAGAGGATATTGTAAAAACAATGACCTCATCTGGTACTACAGGTCAACAGGTGTCGAAGATATTTTTAGATAGAGAAACCGCTTCTAATCAGACTAAAGTTTTGACGAAGCTAGTTTCGAATTTTCTTGGAAAAAAACGGGTGCCGATGTTGATATTGGATAGCTCGGCAGTAGTAAAAGATAGAAATATGTTTTCGGCCAGAGGAGCCGGAATACTTGGATTTTCAATGTTCGGTTCTAAGCGATTGTATGCATTCGACGAAAACATGAAGTTGGATATCGATAACATAAAAACCTTTTTGTCTGAGCACGAAGGTGAAACCATTTTTATGTTTGGATTTACCTTTATGATTTGGCAACATTTTTATAAAGAATTACTGACTAGCAGCTTTCATCCTGATTTGTCAAATGCAATATTAATTCATGGTGGTGGATGGAAAAAATTACAGAGTGAGTCGGTTTCTCAGGATGAGTTTAAACGTAAACTGAACGAAGTTTGTGGAATCAATAAGAACCATATTCACGATTATTATGGCATGGTAGAACAAACAGGTACCATCTATATGGAGTGCGAATGCGGTCATTTACATGCATCCGTTTTTTCGGATGTAATTATCAGAAGAACTTCCGACTTCTCCGTAGCAGATATAGGTGAAAACGGAATTATTGAGGTTGTCTCAATTCTTCCAAAAAGCTATCCGGGACATGCATTACTTACAGAAGATGAAGGATTGATTTTGGGTGAGGACGATTGTCCATGTGGCAGATTAGGAAAATATTTTCAAATATTAGGTAGAATTAAAAATGCAGAGATACGAGGCTGCAGCGATACATATGCAACAAAATTTTAATGACATCTCTTTTCTTTTTTCTGATTTTAATCGACTGGAGAATGTTAGAACAATTCATCCGGATTTGATTTTTTCATATGAATCAATTGCATTTTTAAGTGCCATTTCATCTGAATTAGTTAAATCCTCTAAAGTGCGGCAACATTCGGATGTTGCTACCTTTGCTTTCTTTTGTAGAAAGGCAAATTTAATGTCTCTGAAAAATAAATATACAGAAGTTGGGATACAATTAGGTCGTGGTGTTGTTTTTCATATAGCACCTTCAAATGTTCCGGTGAACTTTGCATATTCTATGGTTGCAGGTATTTTAAGTGGAAATATAAATATTGTGCGTGTGCCTTCTAAGGTTTACGAACAAGTTGATATTATCTGTGAAGCAGTTTCTAAAGTGGCAAAGAATCCTGATTTTATAGATACAGCAAATCGACTTTTTTTAGTGCGTTATGATCGTCAAAATGAGGCTACAGCAAAATTTTCATTACTTTGTGATGTTCGGATTATCTGGGGAGGTGACGAAACAATTGCTCAAATTCGCAAATCGATTCTACCTGCACGGTCATATGATGTAACTTTTGCAGACAGATATTCATTTGCTGCAATAAATGCTGATCAATTTATTCATGAACAAAACACAAGTAAGATCGCAGACGGTTTTTTTAATGATACGTATCTGTTTGATCAAAATGCCTGTTCAGCTCCACGTTTGGTCATTTGGACAGGAATTAACGAG
>JBAWXD010000315.1:0-3499 GCA_037144275.1 Paludibacter sp.
TGATACAAGACATAGAAAAAGTAATCAGAACACGGAAATCGATACGCACGTACAACAACATACCCATTGAACCGGTCGTAAATCAACAGTTGACAAAATTTATGCAGGCTAATTCAGTGGGATTATTTGGTAATAAGGTTGATTTTTTCTGGATTGATAGCAGTTCTGATGATTTTAAGGACATTAAGCTAGGTACTTATGGCGTAATCTCAGGAACCAACAGTTTTATAATCGGAAAAATTACTGATTCGGATAAAAACTTCGAAGATTTTGGCTTTTGTCTGGAAAAACTGATATTGTATTGTGTAGAATTGAATATCGGAACGTGCTGGCTGGGTGGAACATACAATAAATCGTCTTTTGCTGATTCGGTAAATTTAAAAGAGGGTGAATTTATTCCGGCAGTGACTCCGTTAGGCTATTTTGGAACAAAAAAACGAACAATTGACAAAATGTTCAGGCGTTTTGCTGGTTCAGATAATCGTAAGCCTTTCAATGAGTTGTTCTTTTCCAAATCATTTTCCGAAAAACTCTCAGAAGAAGAGAAAGTAACATATGGTTTTTTTTTGGAAATGGTACGGTTGGCACCTTCGGCTTCAAACAAACAGCCATGGAGAGTAGTTCTGATAGATAACTTATTTCATTTTTACCTGAAACGTACCCCGAATTACAATAGCAAACTGCTCCATTCTGATTTACAGCGCGTAGATATGGGTATTGCTATGTCACATTTTGAATTAGCATTAACTGAAAGGAAGGTTAAACATTCATGGATACGAATAAATCCAGAGTTGGAATTAGATGGTATGACTGAATACATTGCGAGTTGCCAACTTTCTTTTTAATCTTATGAACTTTAGGCATAAAGTAGAAGTTTTATTCAATTTTGAAATTCATTTAGAAATTATATTAGAAGTATAGGCTTGTGATAAATGAAATGTTCTATTATACATAATATAAATTATAAGATACTAATATTGAGAAATTATACAGTGTTGTTCGTTAGTTATAAACCTATAATAGATTGTATTGCACTTATTCAGTTGTTTAAGAAAATGAAATATCATTATTTGGAATTGATTATTTGTTTACAATTGATTTTGGTATTATTTTATTACTTGCAGATAAATAGTTTTACTTTTTTGTATTGAAAAGAAACTTAATAACAAGATCTTAAACACTTATTTAAATACCTTAAGTTTACCCCTAACGCTTTGGTTTATCAAAAAAAGTAAAATAGATACATTAACTTAAATTAATAATCTCGATTTGTTTATTTATTTCATTTTGGTATATTTATTCTCTTCTAACTCATTTATTGACAAACTGATATCTGATTAAAGAAAATCGGTTAAAATAGAAATAATTCTCTATTTTGTGGTTGCAGGAAATAAGAAAAAGCAGTACTTTTGTACAAATTTGGACTATTGAGTCGGAACGACAATTCAATCATAACACAATATATGCAAAATTACAAACCACTCCATTTAGTGTTGGAGGACGGAACTGTTTTCAAAGGTAAATCATTTGGCTACGAGAAACCGGTAGCTGGTGAAGTTGTTTTTAATACCGCCATGGTCGGGTATCCCGAAAGTCTCACTGACCCTTCCTATGCAGGTCAGTTGTTGACGATTACATTCCCGTTGGTTGGGAATTACGGTGTTCCAAACGACACTATACAAAACGGACTATCAACTTATTACGAATCGGAAAAAATTCAAGCTACCGGCCTGATTATTTCCGATTTTTCTTTTAAATACAGTCATTGGAATGCAGGAAAAAGCCTGAGCGAGTGGTTGATAGAAAATGAAGTCCCAGGAATTTTTGGTGTTGATACCCGTGAATTGACAAAGCTGGTTCGTGAAAAAGGAACCATGCGCGGTAAGTTTGTTTTCCCCGATGGTGATGATATTAATTTTATCAATCCGGATGATGAAAATCAGGTGGCCAAAGTAAGTTGCAATGAAGTAATTACCTATGGAACAGGGAAACACAAGGTTCTTTTAGTTGATTGTGGGGTAAAACATAACATAATCCGCAGTCTGCTGAAACGCGATACAACCGTAATTCGTGTGCCTTGGGATTATGATTTCAACCACATCGAATTCGATGGTCTGTTTATTTCAAACGGTCCCGGTGACCCTGAATATGCACAAGACACTGTTCGCCACATTCAGGTGGCTATGAAAACCGGTAAACCAATTTTCGGTATTTGTATGGGTAACCAACTGCTTTCAGTTGCCGGTGGTGCAAAAACCTACAAACTGAAATACGGTCACCGCAGTCATAACCAACCTGTTCAATTGGTTGGAACACATCGTGCCTTTATTACCTCTCAAAATCATGGTTTTGCCGTTGATAATAAAACGCTGGGAGCAAATTGGGAACCACTGTTTGTAAACATGAATGATGGCACCAACGAAGGAATCCGTCACAAAACAATGCCCTGGTTCTCGGCTCAGTTCCACCCGGAAGCAGCTTCAGGACCAACTGATACAGAATTTCTGTTCGACGTATTTATCAAAACACTGACCAATTTCTCTAAACCAATCGTAGAAATGATTGAAGATGAGTTGGATGCCCGTTTGGTAACCAAACAGGAATACAAAGGAGCAGAAAAAGGCGAAATCAAAAAAGTACTGGTTCTTGGTTCTGGAGCGTTGAAAATTGGTGAAGCCGGTGAATTCGACTATTCAGGCTCTCAGGCATTGAAAGCGTTGAAAGAAGAAGGAATAGAAACCGTGCTTATCAACCCGAACATTGCCACTGTACAAACTTCGGAAGGTATTGCCGACAAAGTATATTTCTTACCGGTAACGCCTGACTTCGTAGAACGTGTAATTGAAAAAGAAAAACCGGATGGTGTATTCCTTTCATTCGGTGGTCAAACAGCATTGAATTGCGGTGTAGCACTTTACCGGGATAAAATCTTTGAAAAATACGGCGTACGTGTTCTCGGAACTCCCGTTCAATCAATTATCGATACCGAAGACCGTGAGATTTTCAACAGCAAATTAGCACAAATCGACGTAAAATATATCAAGAGCGAAGCCGTAAACGACCTTGAAAATGCTGTACGTGCGGCCAACGAACTGGGCTATCCGGTTATTGTTCGTGCTGCTTATGCACTAGGCGGATTGGGTAGTGGATTCTGTGACAACGATGAAGAACTTAGATTGTTGGTTGGAAAAGCATTTGCCTATTCTGATCAGGTGCTGGTGGAAAAATCGCTTAAAGGATGGAAAGAAATAGAGTATGAAGTAGTTCGTGACCGTTACGACAACTGTATCACGGTTTGTAATATGGAAAACTTTGATCCGCTCGGAATTCACACCGGCGAAAGTATCGTAGTTGCTCCTTCGCAAACGCTGACAAACACCGAATATCACAAACTTCGTGAATTGGCTATCCGCATTATCCGTCATATCGGAATTGTAGGTGAATGTAACGTTCAGTATGCTTTTGATACCGAATCGGAAGATTACCGTGTAATTGAGGT
>JBAWXD010000316.1:0-3495 GCA_037144275.1 Paludibacter sp.
ATTTCAATTATCCTGCTGACAAACCGCGTACATCCTTACGATAAAGGCAGTGTGGTCAAGTTACGGGCAATGGTTTCCAATGCCGTTGCTACATCAATGAAGAAAGAAAATTCTGATTTGAGTAAGAAATAAAAAAGCTTTTCCTGATAAAGAAGGAAAAGCTTTTTTTAATAGTTCAACCGGCTTTATACCGCCAATTCATAAATCTTCCGGATATCTTCCTCAGTCAGTTTTACAAAACTTCCCTGCGTTCTGGTGCCTAAGCCCATCGTTTTTACGAGTGTTGGAATGTCTTCCGCTTTAGCCCCAAGTTGAGAAAACCGAATCGGCATACCGATGGAAGTCATAAACTGTTCGTAGCGTTCAATTCCCTGCAATGCGGTTTTTTCGGGGTTTTGGAAATCCATTTCACAACCCCATACCCGTACGGCAAACTGTGCAAAACGCATGATATCGTGATTCATTACATATTTCATCCAGGCAGGAAACATAACAGCCAAACCTGCTCCATGTGCTACGTCGTATAATCCGGAAAGTTCGTGTTCCATTTGGTGACTCGACCAGTCGCTGTCACGTCCCACACCACAGGTGTCGTTATGCGCCACCATGCCTGCCCACATCAAATTGGCACGTGCTTCGTAATCATTCGGATTAGCAAGTGCTTTCGGAGTTTCTTTAATTACGGTTAGTAAAATGGCTTCACTGAGACGGTCGGTAATTTCCACGTCTTTCGTGTTGGTAAAATAGCGTTCCATAACATGTGCCATCATATCTGTACTACCACAAGCCGTTTGATAAGGCGGTAATGAACAAGTAAGTTCCGGATTCAGAATAGAGAAAACAGGACGCATAAAATCACCACCGTAAGCACGTTTCAACATGCCGTTTTCGTGCGTGATAACCGAACCGCTTGAGCCTTCACTTCCTGCAGCAGAGATAGTCAGAATGGTTGCTACCGCTAATGCATTTTTAGCCTGTAGTTTTCCTTCATAAAAATCCCAGAAATCACCGTCATATAATGCTCCAACGGCAATGGCTTTGGCTGAATCAATCGCACTTCCGCCACCAACTGCCAAAATGAAATCAATTTTCTCTCTTTTGCAGATTTCTATTCCTTTGTAAACCAAACCGCTGCGTGGATTTGGAACAACGCCACCTAATTCAGTAAAATAGATATTTTCGGCAGTTAAAGACGTTTTTACCCGGTCGAGTAAGCCGCTTTTCTGTACCGAACCACTTCCAAAATGGATTAGTACGCGTGTTCCGGCAAAACGTTTTACGAATTTTCCGACTTCGTTTTCACGCTCTTTCCCAAACACAAAATAGGTGGGACTATAGAAATTAAAATTATTCATTATTTTTTATAAATAGCAGTTAATCAATTAAATTTACCGTCAAATTTCACGTTCATATCGTTCACAAACTGGCGGATGCGTTGTTCATCTTCAAGTTTACAGATAAGCAATACGTTGTTCGATTCAGCCACAATATAGCCTTTCAAATCACTAATAACAGCCAGTTTTTCAGAAGGAAGTACCACAATATTGTTTTCACTTTCATAGAATGCCGTTTTGCATTTCAGCGTCACATTTTCGTGCTCATCTTTCGATGACATTTCATACAACGAACCCCAGGTGCCAAGGTCGGTCCAACCAAAATCGGAGCACAAAACGTGTACATTAGATGCTTTTTCCATCAATCCATAATCGATTGAGATATTGGGGCAGGATGGATACATTTGGTCAATAAATTCCTGTTCTTTATCCGTGTTGAAAAACTCTTTACCGGCATTAAATTTGGAAGAAACTTCCGGTAATAATTTATCAAAAGCCTGTACAATAGTCTGAAGATTCCAGAGGAAAATTCCGGAGTTCCAGTAAAATTCACCTGTTTCGTAGAAAATTTGCGCTAAGTCAGCATTAGGTTTTTCGGTAAATGTTTTCACACGTCGCAGGTTGGTTTCACCTTCGTCAATTTGAATATAACCATAACCGGTTTCGGGCCGACTAGGCTTGATTCCCAAGGTTAGCAGACAGTCATTTTTTTCGATAAATTCAAAACCGGTACGAATTGTATCCAGGAAATCGGCCTCTTTCATAATCAGATGATCAGAAGGAGCAACGATTATATTTGCTTTATCGGTGATGGCCTTAATGCGGTTAACCGCATAAGCAATGCAGGGAGCAGTGTTTCGTCGGTTTGGTTCGAGTAACACCTGATTGGCATTAATCTCAGGCAATTGTTCCAATATTAACTCTTTGTAAATCACGTTGGAAACTATGAGTATATTTTCAGCAGGCACCAAATGTCTAACCCGGTCAAAAGTCATTTGCAAAAGTGAGCGTCCGGTTCCAAAGAAATCGAGAAACTGTTTGGGACGGTCGTTACGACTGAAAGGCCAAAAACGGCTACCAACGCCACCGGCCATAATGATACAATAGTTATTTTGCATTGCTTTAAAAGTTTAGAGTTTATAAACCCGTTTGTACTAAAAATCGTACTAAGATACATCGTTTTTTTGAAGAAACCAAATACAAAAGTACAAAAAAAAGAATCAGCTTCCATAACAAGTACCATTCAGTTAGTTAACTTTAATAAAACATTGTCTAAAAAATATCAGGCACTGAAAGGTAGTAGTAAAGATACTCCGACACCGAATAATGCTTTGGCAAAGGAAAGCAAAAACCGTTGCAGAATTTGCAGCGATTTTTTACACGAAATGAGAATGACAAATCGGCGCTAGGCAAGTGGCTATTATCTTATTTTGAAAACCTGTAATTCAAACTAAATCCAATGCCATAAGGAAAATATGGATATTCATAGCCAAAACCTTCTCGATAAGTAGCCTGATCTGAATATGTGTTGTTCGTACTGATTATTTTTTTCATATAACAATAGCTTGGTTTGATATTAAACATTAGCCTTTCACCACCCAGTTTAATTGAAATAACAGGCTCTATAAAAGCACCTAATTCATTATATTTTTGTAATGGTCTTTGACCAGTACGAGTATAAACATCATTAACATATAAGTGGGTATTAATCAAACCGAGCTTTAATCCAAAAGCATATTCAAGAAATTTAAGTTTTATATCTCGTCTACCAATATTTCCCTGAACATAGTAAATTTGATAATTACCATATAATTTGCCGGAATGATAATAATCATAATCTGCATCTTAGGCATAACCATATCCAAAACCACCATATAATTCTTTTGTCCAGTTATTACTTTGGTTAAATTTATATAAACCTACAGCGCTACTTAACAGATATCCCGTAATAGAAAAATTGCCTGAAGCCTGAATTGCAACTTTATCATTTAATCCATAACTTACAGTTCAGTTTATTGCAGGTAATATAGAAATTCCACCATATATTCTTAATTCTTTCTTTTCCTTTATCAGGGGTATATCTGTTGTTTGAGGATTGTAAATTGAGCAGCCATTAAAAAGTAATACTGAAACAAATATCAGTATAATTAGTCTGTTGAGA
>JBAWXD010000317.1:0-3445 GCA_037144275.1 Paludibacter sp.
ATTGCATGTTCAATCGTAAACTTTGATTTAAATATAAGTTTAAAAATCATTTTCAAATCAATCACCAGCGCTTTATTAGTGAGGATTTGACCTTGATGTATCTTTCCATCAGTAGAATAATATTCAACATCAATTAATTCCAACTCTTTAATTATTTCTTTTGGTGCCGTTGTACCGACAATCGCTTCAGCAAAAGTATAATGAGAGTCAACAATCACAGTATCTTTGTATGTAGAATCCCCTTTATTAGCTATTTTTACAGAATTTGCTTGCTTATTTCTATTAAATTGCGTACAAGAGGCTATTGAAATACAAGTCACTAAACAAATTATTTTAAGCCTGTCAAACATTGTAATTTCAGCTATTTTTTCACAGACAAAGTTACTATATTATTATTAAAAGAAATTTTTCAAATACGTATATTTGATTAAATTATTTTGTTTAACATTTCAAGGGAGATAATTCAATTGTTCTTGTATAAATAATATGTACTTTTGCGATAGAAAAAATAACCGTTTCCATGCGTCTAAACTCACTTTCCATACTCAATTATAAAAATATCCAAGAAGCTGAGTTGGTTTTTTCGCCTAAAATTAATTGCTTTATTGGCAATAATGGTATGGGGAAAACCAATATTCTGGATGCTATCTATTTTCTTTCATTTTGCAAGAGTCATTCTAATTCAATTGATTCGCAAAACATTATGCACGAAACTGATTTTTGCTTACTTCAGGGCAAATATAGTTTAGGTGATAATACAGAAGATATTTATTGCGGTATGAAACACCGTCAAAAGAAGCAATTTAAACGTAATAAAAAAGAATATGAGAGGCTATCAGATCATATAGGGTTGCTACCACTGGTGCTTGTATCGCCAGACGATTCTGTACTTATTTCCGAAGGAAGTGATGAGCGTAGAAAATTTGTTGACGGCGTCATTTCTCAATACAATAAAACCTATCTTAATAATCTACTACAATATAACAATGCCCTAAAGCAACGTAATGCGATTTTAAAGTCAGAAGTTACAGTAGATCATTCAGTATTGGATTTATGGGAAGACCAAATGGCAGCTTATGGCAAGTATATCTACGAACAACGGCGTATGTTTATTGATGAATTCGTGCCAATTTTCCAAAACTTCTATACTTACATTTCAGATGGAAAAGAGCAAATCAGTCTTAGCTATCAGTCTCAGCACGAAGACAGAGACATTAAGGAACGTATGATTTTGACCCGCGAACGTGACTTTGCACTTGGATATTCTACTCAGGGCATTCATAAAGATGAGCTTGAAATGAACTTAGATGGTTATCCTATTAAACGAGTAGGTTCACAGGGACAAAATAAAACTTATCTGATTTCTCTAAAACTTGCTCAGTTTGATTTTCTTAAACGTACTCATAATTTATCACCACTCCTATTACTTGATGACATTTTTGATAAACTGGATTCAATTCGCGTCAAAAAAATAGTTGAACTCGTATCCGGTGAAACTTTTGGACAAATTTTTATTACGGATACCAATCGAGAGCATTTAGATTTAATTCTGCAGCAACTTAACCAACAAGCGAATATTTTTAATATAGAAAATGGTCAAATTCGGTAATTTTTCATTACTATTTGACAAAATACCCATCCTTCCAATTAATTTTTTTTTAAAAAATATTTATTTTTCCTACAATAGCTTATTTAGAGCAAATTTCATTTTGGAAAATAATTTTTCAAAATGAAATTTTTATTTTACTGAATATCTGATAGTTGAAAATAATTTCGGAAAACTTTTTATTTTTTATTCCAAATATTTATGTTTGATATTGGATATAATAAAATATTTGTCTAACATTGTAGTCCGATTTCAATACAACATTTGAGATCTATAAATCTCTCATTATAATCTAATAAAGAAATTATTAACGTGGAAACTAAGACATTTACACAAGAAGAAATCAAAGAAGCATCGTTTGTATATTTCAAAGGCGATGATTTAGCAACAAAAGTATGGGCAACTAAATACGCGCTCAAAGATTCATTTGGCAATACTTATGAATTAACTCCTGACGATATGCATCGCCGTTTAGCAAAAGAAATTGCCAGAATAGAAAAGAAATACCCAAATCCGTTATCGGAAGATGAACTTTTTGAACTATTTCGCGATTTCAAATATATAGTTCCACAAGGGAGTCCAATGACCGGAATTGGAAACGATTTTCAGGTTGCCTCACTTTCTAATTGTTTTGTTATCGGTTTTGACGGTGACTCTGATTCCTATGGTGCCATTATTAAGATTGACGAAGAACAGGTTCAGTTAATGAAACGCCGAGGTGGTGTTGGACACGATTTATCTCATATCCGTCCAAAAGGCTCACCAGTAAAAAATTCTGCACTTACCTCAACTGGTATTGTACCTTTTATGGAACGTTACTCGAATTCAACGAGAGAAGTTGCTCAGGATGGTCGTCGGGGTGCCTTAATGTTGAGTGTTTCTATCAAACATCCTGACTCTGAAACTTTTATTGATGCCAAAATGGAATCCGGGAAAGTTACAGGAGCTAATGTATCAGTAAAAATGGATGATGATTTTATGGATGCTGCAATAAATATCAAACCATATACTCAACAATATCCGGTAACTTCCAAAACACCATGGTTTACAAAAAATGTAGATGCAAATGCAATATGGAAAAAAATTGTTCATAATGCTTGGCAATCGGCTGAACCAGGTATACTTTTTTGGGATACCATTATTCGGGAGTCAGTACCTGATTGTTATGCTGATTTAGGTTATAAGACCGTTTCGACTAATCCCTGTGGTGAAATTCCATTATGCCCTTACGATAGTTGCCGTTTATTGGCAATCAATTTGTATTCGTATATCAACAATCCATTTACAGCAGAAGCTTCTTTCGACTTTGAATTATTCCACAAACATGTTGGGCTAGCTCAACGAATTATGGATGACATTATTGATTTGGAAATGGAGAAAATTGACAAAATTATCTCTAAAATTGAATCAGATCCTGAAGATGATGAAATTAAAAACACCGAATATCAGCTTTGGGACAAAATTAAAATCAAAACTTCACAGGGACGCCGTACAGGAGTTGGTACTACTGGCGAAGGAGATATGTTAGCAGCATTGGGATTCCGTTACGGAACAGATGAAGCAACTGATTTTTCAGAAAAAGTGCATAAAGCAGTTGCAATTGCAGCTTATTCATCATCGGTTACTATGGCTAAAGAACGTGGAGCATTCGATGTTTATGATTCAAAACGTGAATTAAATAATCCTTTTATTAATAGATTGAAAGAAGCTTCTCCCGAATTGTATAAAGAAATGGTCAAATACGGTCGCCGTAACATCGCCTGTCTTACGATTGCACCTACCGGAACAACCAGTATTATGACTCAGACTACTTCAGGAATTGAACCTGTATTTATGCCT
>JBAWXD010000318.1:0-3432 GCA_037144275.1 Paludibacter sp.
AAATACATAATCCGTTATGTTGGTTGTGTTTTCATTTATCATCAACTGAAAAAGAAAATAACCGTGTTCGTTTTGAGGGAGCTCCAATGTTTTCAGAAAGTTACGGAACAAGGTGTATGAAAGTCCTTTGGTAGTGTCCTGTTTGGCAATGTCCAAAAATACAACTCTTGCATTTTCGCTATCTAACCTGCGGATATTGTTTTTTACCAATGCTTCATCGTCAATGCCTGTAAAACGCTGGACAATACGGTCACGGGCGGGAGTTCCGGCAATGATTCTGTTACTAATCAGATAACCTAACATTTTACCGAAATACGATTTCCCTGAGCCATAGAAGCCCGAAATCCATACGCCAGACTCTTTAATACTGGAAGTGAAAACCGTTGAAAAACCGGAGTATTCGGCTGCTAAACCATCGGTAACAATGTAATTTTCAATTTCCGATTGAATTTCTGATTCTGAAATATCTTCTAAGTCGATCACATTTTTAATGTCATCAGCAAGGTTGATTGTAAGCAGGTCTTTAATGTACATGGTAAAATAATTTCAGATTATGAGTTATGGTCATTAATAATCATACAACGATATTTTGAAGCTGGTCTTTTTGAGAGAAAGAGTAATTTGTCACCGTCGGAAGTGGCAGGATAAAGAACAATTAATGGCAATGAGGACTTCATTACTACTTCATGTTCCATAATATGAATGTTATCAATATGACTGCCATATAAGGCACCTGTATTGGTTAGAACAGGTATTTTGTTGTTTTTATAGCTGTTTGCTATTACCTCAATAATATGCTGAAACAAATCTCCTTCATCGTCGGTCGATTTGAAAACCTGAGATACTGAACCCTGAAGTAATTCAAAAGTTTCGATTAAAAGTTCTTTGTTTGCTTGCACGAAATTGACCAATAACTCATTCAAATCAATGATTTGATAAGTTTCAGCATCGAACATTTGGGTCATTTTAGCAATAAACTCGCCTTCTTGCTTTGGGTCACAGACAATGAGAATAGAATTACCACCGTTGGCATTCAGTCGGATTTCCGATTGTTTATCTGATTCGACCAAACGTTTGGTTTGATTAATAATCAGTTCAGGGTTTTGTAAGCTCATCGTAAATGTTTTGGTAGGAAATTATAGGTTCAATTTTCATTTTGTCGCCGTTGAAATTCAAATTGTAGTATTTCGAGAATTTCTTTTGCATAACTCTCTCCAAAAATGACTGTTTCTCTAAAAAACAATACTTCAACCAGGGGCTTTCAAGGATATTTGGTTTTTGCTCAATGGTAAGCAACCAATAAATAAAAATTACAAACATTTTGTCGTTCAGATAGGTGTGTGCAATGGTTTTATTTAGTGACCCTTCCATTAAATTGAATTTTTTAAGCAAGGTAAGATATTTTGAAGCTGTTGTATCAATGGTAGAATCAGACCATTTTTGAAGATCGGTTTCTGACTGTTTTAAGTCATTGAGACAAGCGGCAACCTCAGGAGCTTTAATAGCCACCCTGCCACTGTACAATGCCGGGAAGTAAACAGATTCGTTGAGGTAACTTAATAAATCATTGTTATTTGAAGCGTTCAAAAGAATTAGAAACAAACTATCATTGGAAATAGATTCAGCCGAAACAATACTCCGGAAGATATGCTCAAATTCTTTGTTTTTGAAGTTTAATAGTGTGCTGGTAATAGCTTTTTCAAAGCGTTGAACGGACTTATCCGTTTTAATAGCAGTATAAGAACGGTGTCCGCCATTTTTGTTGAGTGATTCAATGGAATCATTCAAAAAAAGACTTATCAGGTTCAAGTCTGGTAAGCTACCTAAAACGTTTATATCGGAATTTATGGTCATAAAAATAGGGTGTGTGTTTTTAGCACCGATAAGGTGCAAAGATAGAAAAAAATGTGAAATGAAATGTCGTTAATATGTTGTTTCTAATTATAAGTTGGTGAAAAATTACACAAAATAATAGGTTTGATTTGACATCTTCTGACAAAAACGAAAATAATGGAATAAACTAAATTTAATCAGGAAGCGATTTGATAAACTTTTCGACTTCGACAATATTGAACGCTCGGTACTCCCAAGGAAAATACAAGTGAAAAAATTCTCTACTCTCAAATAAAAGAATTGTTCGTTGATTTACACCCAAAACTTTTACTAACCGTTTTATGTGAATAGAGTTGTATTTATCATTTTTAGTATATTTACTACGGTAATCCTTGATACGTTTTAGAATCTCGGATTTATTTGCAGCGAGTTTAAGAATCTGTTTTAAAAGATATTTGTTGTCTTTTTCGAGTTGGAGTCTTTTTGCTTCCTTTTTTTCGTTGTATGTCATGATTGTGGAGTTTTTATTTTGTTCTTGATATGTAGTTATAGGTTATATATGTGTAAAACCCTTTATTACTAGGCATTTCCGTATTTTCGACCTATAACTAACCTATTATGTTTTGATTGTTGTTGAAGTTATGAGGTTATAACTCTGATTTGCTGAAACTCTTTATTAGTAGGATTTTAGAGAGTTATAACCTATAACCATGTTTCTACTTCTTGTTTATTACTTTGTTTACATAAGGCTGGGTGACTCCCAAAATTTCAGCTGTCTTATTTTGAGAAATACCACAATTTTCGACCAAGTATTTTGCCACTGTTGCATTAGATAGTGAGTTACTTTCAACTTGTAATCTGTCCAGTATCATCATTGAACAGGTTTCAAAGTATTTGCAAAGTTTGGCTGCTCCTTCACATGCTTTTAAACTAATGGTGTCGGAAAGTGGGTTATTCATAATTTGAAGTAAGAGCGAAAGCCTTACAAAATGAATGTCGAATTTATTCAGCACCTCACTCCATAATGATTCTCCGGCAGCTTTACATTTTTCGGTATTTGTGTGCTGAAAATTAACCCAACAATCCTTTGCTTCGGACGACCATGTGTAAATTTTTGGTACAGGACTTCCCCAATTATTAATAGCTGGCGTGTAATGACTTATATAGTTAGTTATCCAATTGTTATAAGCATCTAAACGCTCCAGATTCATTTCCCTATCAGAAATTTTTTCTTTATCTGCATTAAGTGGGAAAGCCCAAAGAAAACGAGGGAGAAATCCGCTATCGCATTTATCGGCTGGAAACAAACTTTTGATTCTTCGGGGTTGAATACTCCCAATGATATTAAGATATGGGCTGTCAACGAACAGTGGAATAGGTTTACTCACACGGTCCACAGAAGTACCTTTGCAACTCCAAAAACTGAGATAGGTTGAAGCCTGATCGCCTTTACTGTAATTATTCATGCCTTGCAACCAGGTTTCAAGCTCTTCGCTTTTTACACAATTTCCCCTTTTATTGTCGGCCAAACGTTGGCAAAGTATTTCCGCAGAGAAGTTCCCAAGTATCGATTTTATCAATGTTGGTTTTTGAACTTCC
>JBAWXD010000319.1:0-3420 GCA_037144275.1 Paludibacter sp.
TATTGATTATCTGAATGTTACAAGTACTAAAAAATGTTATGCGGAAAACAGGAGAGAAGACCTCAGAACATTGAGTAATAAAAAAAAATAAAGCTGACTCAAAATATAAATTGAGACAGCCTCATTTGTTTTAAAAAGCGATTATTTTTTCCCTTTCAATGCCTTGTCAATACCTTCAATAGCTTTCAACGCTAATTCATTTTTAGAATCTATTAACAATATTTTATTCCAATAAATTTTAGATTGTACGTAATCTTTTTTCAAAAAATAATAATATCCTAAATACCTTGAGCACTCCAGAATTACAGGATTATATCTTACATCAGCTTTAGCTTCAACCAAAGTTACTGTTTGTTCGTAAAAAGGTTTTGCTAATCCGATAGTTGATTCAGGATCTAAAGCAAAATTTGTACGTGCTCTCCACATATTTCCTCTATAAGCTGTTGGCTCTAATGATGCTACCTGTCCAAAAATACTATCAGCCTTCAACAACGAGCTTTTCTTTATATCAGCTGTTGAAGTTTCCAAATTTCCCAAACTATAATACATCTTTCCTAAATTAAGAATAATATCAGCAGTTTTCTTCTCTGGAGCTAAGGCATTCATATAAATAATATAATTCGAGATTTGATTTGGATAATCAGGTTTTTCGCCATACATATCCGAAATATCTTTCCAGAAACCAATTTGTGTTGAATCAAGTTTGAGTGCTTTTTTAAATTGTTCGATTGCTAGATCATATTGTTTGGTTGAACGTAAAGCCTGACCATAATAAGTATAATCGTAATACGAAATATCCGGATTATCAGATTTATTGAAAAACAAGTCTGCATACTTAATTGCATCGTTATATTTTTCCAAAGCTACATTATTATACATAGCCAAACGATTAAATGCTGGGTTATGTGAATCTTTTTGCAATCCCATTTTCGAAATTTCCAATGATTTTGTATAGTCTTTGTTCAAAAACATAGTCATGGCATATTTAGTTAAATCAGATACAGATGAATTTCCCGATTTAAGATAATTGGCATATAATTGAGCTGCTTTATCAAAATCGTTATTGGCATAATAAATATCAGCTAATTCCTTGTCAGCCAACAAAAATGTTGGTTCTTTTTGTTTCAACCTGTTCAACATTTCAATAGCAAGGGGCGTATTTACATTTTTATAAGCACGTGCATATTTGATGTATGCTTCTTTGCAATTTTCGTCGTACAATATGGCCATATCATAGTTACCACATGCCTTGCCCACATCTTTTTTTGCAAATTCAATATCGCCAGCCAAAACAGCTAAAGCGGAATATTTAAGTTTTATACTCTTGGCTTTTTCCATATAGTTTGTAGCCTGTTCTATTAGTCCGTTGAACAAATAAGCATTGGCAGCAGCAATTGAGTAATCAGGATTCTTCCTACTTGCAGGCAGTTTCAATACAGCAATAATATCTGCATCAGCATCTTTAAGGTTCGATTTCATTTTCAACATGGCCAAACCAATTGTATTCAATACATTGACCTGCTTTCCAATTAATCCCTTTTTAAAATATATTTCAGCTGAGTCAACTTTATTCTCACCAAAATAGATATTTCCAAGGTAGAAACAAGTTTCTGAACGGGTTAAAGTATCAGTAGCATACTCTTTCAACAAAAGAGGTTTGGCAACCTGAGGAAAGCCCGCTTTGTAATAAGCAATACCTTGAGCAGGCTCGGCAGCTGAAATTGTTGCTGCGATTACAGCAAAGAAAACAAATAGAAAGTTACGTTTCATGTAGCTTGTTTTAATTAATAAATTGTTATTTTTTATTGTTCGTCTTTTACATGCACAATGCGAACGGGCTGTGTTGCTGGTACGAGACCTGATTTCAATATAATGCGCTGTCCACGATCAGAAGTTAGGAATGAAGTAAAGCCTGAAGGTAAAGAGCCACGCGGATCATTCAATATAACATATACAAATCGGGTTAAGGGATAATATCCGTAAAATAAATAAGCCTGAAATGGTTTGTAACTATCGGCAATAGTTGCCTCAGATGCCTGACTAACCGACATTACCCTTATTTCATTACGGAATGAAAGGTTACTAGTATCCTTTCGGTTACCCAACCAATTTACACCAATTACTCCGATAGCATTAGGCGTTTTCGAAACAAAATCAATAACCTCAAGATTATTATTCTGTGCAAATAGTTTTTTCGACAAGTGTTTTCCGCCACAAATGGAATCTGTTGCATAACGAATCGTGCTTGAGTTTTCGTTATCAAATACTACCTGAAATTTCCCAAGTTTTGATTTGGGATAAATATCAGTCCAGTTTAATGCCTGTCCTGTCAGAATTCTCCGGATATCGCTAACAGTAATCAATGAATCGGGATTATGATTGTTGACTATCAGGGCAAGACCGTCGGTTGCAAATTTATATGAGTGTGGATAGAACGATTTACTGTTCAGGTATTGCACTTCTTTTGAAGATAGTGGACGAGTGGCAATTGCCAAGCGAACACTATCTTTCAATAAAAGATTTAAGGCATTAACCTCAGTAGTATAGTTTGGTACAATACGTGCTTTTGGAGTTAAAGCTTCAAAAACATCTATCTCTTCTTGTACAATTGGTTTGAAATTCTCATCAACTGCAATAGGAATTACACCTGAAGTATATGTATCTGTAAATTTATCTTTTACCTGTTTCTGGCATGAGAAAAATAGTAAAAGAAATAAAACAGACAGAATTTTGAACTTGAACATGAATACTATTCTAATTTAAAAGTTACCGGCAATGTGAACCAAACTGAGACGCTTTTACCGTTCTGTTTTCCGGGAATAAATCTAGGAAGTGATTTTACTACACGTACCGCTTCATTATCAGAACTTGATGAAAGTGACCGGATTACTTCAACCCTATCTACCGTACCTGTTTTGGTGACTACAAACCGAAGAATCACTTTTCCCTGAACATTATTTTCCTGGTCAATAATTGGATATCTAACATTTCGGCCAATATAATTCAGCAGTTCCTGTTCGCCTCCAGGAAATAATGGCATTTGTTCAATGGTTGTTTGAATAACATCATCATCACCTAAAGTACCCGTTACACCTTCTTTTAAGGAAGATTTATCAACCGTTCCATTGGGTGAACCAATTTCGTCAATTATTGAAATAACAGCGTCTGATTTATTGACCGTTGCCATATCCTTCATTCCTTCTTCTGTATTTACCTTGTCATCTTCTTCAATAACGGGTGCTAAAAACTGAATAGTTTTAATGAATTGTGCCGGTGGTGGAGCTATAGGTTCTATCGGCTTCACAACAGTCTCTTCTGTTCTCTCAATTTGAGATATGTCCATAAGACCATAGCCATCTGAAACAACATTCAGCTTTGGTTTGACCAAATCTACTAGCTTGGGTATATTTAACCCAACAA
>JBAWXD010000320.1:0-3410 GCA_037144275.1 Paludibacter sp.
TTTATGCAGGCTGCAGGCATGGTGAACGACCATTTGGAAGGATGTCTTTATAAATAAGTTTATAGTAGGCAGTTTATAGTAGGCAGAAAAAAAATCTTAATTCAGTTCATTGATGGCGTTGAAAATCCCATGCATGTAAGGCTTCGAATATTAGCGCATTTCGGAATAGCAAATCCTTGTATTGGTTATTTGCTCCATCTCTGGAAGTTATGAATAATATCGGGCTAACTTTCACCAGGCTTGTTTCCTCGTTAACTGATTATCGTCATCTTTACACCTAAACCAATTCTGCTTTCCAATTTCACAGTTTTATCCTGATTGAGGTATTTCCGTAGTCGTGTTATCGTGTTATTCAACGAACCATCTTTCAATTTAGCATTATTCTCATTCCACACTGACTTAATAATATCTTCTCTTGAAAGATATTTATCGGTATTCTTACACAATAAAGCCAATACCGCCGACTCGTAATTATTCAACCGAATTTTATCAAATTCGTAAATCAACGACTGCTCATCGGGTAAAAAGCGGAAATGACCTATGGATATAGGTTCAACTTTTTTTCTCGTCTTTTCATTCAAGTCCAACAGATTAGCTAATCTCATCTCTACTTCCATCAGCTTGTATGGCTTACGTACATAATCTGAATTTCCGATGCTTAGCCCTGTTTTAAAATCAATATTTTCGTCGCGCGAGGTGGTAAATAAAATAGGCGTATTGTTTTCTAAACGAATTAATTTGGCTATTTCAAAGCCATCCAATACTCCGTTTAGCATCACGTCTAATATAACAATATCCGGTTTAAATTCCTGAAATTTTTCCAGTGCTTTTTTATCGTTGGTCAGATACTCTACCAGATAATCCTGCATTTCTAATGCTCCGGCTAGTGTAGTACCCAGATTTACATCGTCTTCAACAAGTAAAATTCTTTTCATTTCTTATTTTATTTAGTCGCTTCGCTCCTGATATTTACTCACTTCGTTCGAGATATTACAGCGAAGCTAATAACGCCCGAAGGGCAAATATCACACGCAGTGTAAATATCGCCGAAGGCTAATAACAGCGAAGCTTTATTCCGGCAACAACACACTAAACCTTGTTCCTTCGCCCGATTGGCTTTCTACTGCTACCTCACCACGGTGTTTTTCCACAATGGTTTTTACATAGTTTAATCCTATGCCGAAACCGTTTATTTTCGTATTTTCAGTATGTGCCCGGTTGTATTTATCAAATATCATGGGCAGTTTTTCTTCAGGGATACCGTATCCATTGTCTTTTATGGATACTACAATCCATCGATCGGATTTACTGACATTAATAACAATCAAAACTTCATTGCCTGAATATTTGATGGCATTATCAATCAGATTAGCAAAACACTGGCTCAGCAAATTAGCATCAGCTCTAACCGAAACATCCGATGATTCATAAACTGTTTGTATTTCTACCTTCTTTACCGGATAACTCACAAATTTAGCCCTTAACTCTTCGAAAAGCTCATTGAGATTGACGGGTTCTTTATTAAGTGTAAGCAAACCTTCTTCTATTTTGGTCAATGCCATTATCATGTTTATGGTATTATTCAGTTCGGCAGTAGCATTTATGGAGTGATTTACCAACAACTCGTGTTTGGATTTATCTTCACTAAAAGCCGGGAGCGAAAGGCAATCCAGATTAAACGACAAGCTGGCTACGGGACGCTTTAACTCATGCGCTATGGTACTCAAAAAGTCATTCTTAAATGCAACCAATTGCTTTTGTTTAGCTAATATACGCTGTAAGTACCCGAAAGCAAGAAAACAGATAATGGAGAATATCAGAGATGCGAACAGCATTAATCCCATACGTTTTATAATTAGTCCAAACGGATTAATTAAAACCAATTGAAGTGATTTCTTATTTTCAAAATCTGTACGAAGATTCTGAGATGAAAGAGAAAAAACAGAAGAGTTATTCCCTTTTTTTGATTGTTCAATAACCTTTGATGTTATAGGATTTACTAATTTAATCTGATAGTCAGCATGAATACCCCTTGATATAAGTATACCGCCAACTATACTATCCAGTTTTTTTATATTAATAGGTATTTTTTTACTTGTATATTCATTTATAGCTATATTAATTAAACTCATATAATCATCCTTATTTATGTTCATTTTGTCAACATTGTAGGATGCCAAAACTTTTTCATTAGATCTTACACTTGCTGGAGGCCTTATAGTATCGATTGAGTTCTTATGGTTACTGGATATTTTACTGTGTTTATAAGTTCTTATATTAAGTTCTTTTTTGAAAGCCTCTTGAATTATTGCATCGGATTCCCGAACAAGACCTGCACGGGTAGTTTGATAATAATCATATACTAAAAATGTCTGTGTTCCCAAAATCAGTAAAAGACTAATAGCAGCAATGTAGGTAATTTGCTTTGGTGTGATTGACTTCATTTTTCGGTTCTGTTTATATTTTAAAACACTCAATTTTGAATCTGTATTGTTTAGCCCCAACAGCATCTAACAAGCTTCTAACAAAGTTCTAAAATGTTTCTGTAAACCCCAGTAAGCATAGGCTTTATGCAATGCCAAAAATACTAATAAAGCTTTAGATTACAACCATTATCTGCTAAAAATAAAATTTATTAGGATTTTTTTTTACATTTATTCACACCTTATTAATGATTATTATCTGAAATATTAGAAGCTTGTTAGAAAATTGGTAGAAGCTTGGTATAAAGTGTGAAAAAATATTGCTATAATATTGCAGCATCATTAAACTCAAAAAAAACAAGTATGAAAAGAGTAAAAAAAAATGCTGCAAATTTTAAAAAATTAGAGCGTAAATCCATGCAAAAGATTAACGGAGGTGGTTACATTGAAGTAATAATCAATGGAGAAAAAAAATTGATTTGGTATCCTGAATAAAATGGTAGTCAAATTAAGCGGTACGGTCAATATTAATTCATCGATCGTAAAGTGAACTTATAGCATGATAGTAAAGACCAAATTACTTATACTCCATTTGCATCATCGACCGTACTGCTTAAATTTAAAATTCTAATTAATTACGATTTATAAAACATATAAACTTCAAAAAATAACAAGTATGAAAACAAAAATCTTTTTTACAGCTATTTGCCTGATGGCAATTATTTTTGAAAGCAATGCACAACTAAAAGTGTATTCTGATGGTACTGTGGAAACACAAAATCTAACAAGATTAAAAAGTAAAATCGGACGACTAACTGATGGAGTTGACATTGTAAATGACAATTCAGGGTTATCTAATGGTTCGGATTTAATATGGGGCTATTATGGGGCTAATCAATCAAATAATCCAGGTATATTAACCATGCAATCTGCTGATGGAGCTTATTTTTCAATACGGGCAAATGGATGTGTTGGTATATTTAATAA
>JBAWXD010000321.1:0-3407 GCA_037144275.1 Paludibacter sp.
TTCGCAAAAAATACAATGCTACACCTGGTCTTATAACTCAAAATATGCCTTATTTAAAAGCAAAATTAGAGGAATGGGGTATTGAAGAGGTGGTTATTTGTAGCTCTATCAATAAGATTGGATATTTAATGTCTCCTGATATTCAGACTTACCTAGATGCAATTCAAAAAAATGACGATAAAAAGTATCAACTAATGGCCATGTCTACTCTAGCTTCAGGTGCCATCAGAGCTACAGAGGCTTATGATTTTATTAATTCATTAAACCTTCAATCTGTTGTATTTGGTGCTTCATCGGAGAAGAATATTAAGGAAACAGTGAGTTTAATTAAACTGTAAGTTGAAGAAAGGTTTTTGCAGTCGTAAAAGTTGATTCACCGAATTCAAAAATAGATTTTGGTATTTAAAATGGTATTTAGCCCTGAAGATCAACTTATTTTATATAGTATAAAAATTTGTCCAACTTCTAAAGAACTGGAGCAGATAAACTTGTTGATTCCCCGAATTCAAGATTGGGATTATTTAATAAACACCATTATTGACAGGGGTATTGGACCTTTGTTGTATATCAAACTTTCCCTCCTACCTAACAGTTCACTGATTCCTGAAGCTGTAAAGACCAAACTCCAGCAAGTTTATTTCAAAACGGTTAGCCGAAGTGCCTTATTGTACGAGTATTTTCGGAGAATAGCCCGAGCATTCGTGGCACAGAATATCCCTGTAATCGGATTGAAAGGCATTTATCTTTCGGAAGGTCTTTATCAGGATATTGGGTTACGGCAATTTAGTGATATAGATTTGTTGGTAAAAGAGGAAGATGGGGAGAATTGTCTTACTATCCTTAGAAAAATGGGTTACAAACCCTATGAATTTAAGGTATCGGAAATCATACGGAGAAATACCGAGATTGTGCATTTTCCTCCTATGATACTGAATGGAGTATCTATCGAAATCCATATAAAACTTCATAAAAGTACTGAGCTGTATGATATGAAGGTGGATACACTCTGGAAAAACGCTCTGCCTGTTACGATTAATCAAGTTAGCGTTTCTACCTTAAATCTGAATGATTTACTGATTCATCTTTGCTTACATTTGGATAAGCATTTTCAAGCTGGTCATGTTCAATTTACTTGTTTTAATGATTTAACCAATGTATTGGAAAGATATTCAGAAACAATGAATTGGAAGGAGTTCACAGAAGCTTGTCGGATTTATAAATGTGAAGCTATTGTTTTTAAATATATTGTTTTAGTTCATGCATATATGCAAGCTACAGTTCCTGAGGCGATTATCCAAAAGTACTTATACTTGTTTACAGAAAATGATAATCAATTATTTTGCAAGTACTTAAAGGGTTATACAGGTGATAAAAGTAATGTGCCAACTCATTTAGTAAATTTTAAAATCCTACCGTCATTTAGGGATAAAGTAAAGTATGTAAGTGGCGTTTTTTTTCCACCCAATGCTTTAATGATTCAAATTTATCATATTAAACATCCCTTTTTAATTCCGTTGTATTATCCGTATAGGTATTATCTTGGAGTGAAGTGGGCGCTGAATCATTTGTTTAGGAAACGCTGAATAGTTTATAGTTAACAATTTATAATCCCGTTCTCGGGATGTTCCGATTGATTTGAATGTTCTGATAGATCGGAATGTCGAAATACTCCATCGCAAGCTCCATCGAAATACTCCATCGCAAACTCCATAAGCAGTTCTGATAGATCGGAATCAAGTATCAGTGATCAACGGGAAAACTTTATGCTTAACATGAACCTACACGCTATGACCAAGGGAGATAATCACTATAAATATATAGGGTAAACATTTTACGCATACAGTAAATATTACTTATATTTGCAGTAGTTTTACTTATACAACAAACAATGAGCCAATCAGCCTATATACCTCGCCCCTTGTATTTTGACAGAATAGCGCCTTATATAGCTAAGAGTTTGATAAAATTCTTAACCGGTCAACGGCGTGTTGGGAAAAGTTATGTTTTGTTACAGATAATGGATGAGATAAGGATTCGTTATCCGAAGTCTAAAATTATTTATATAAATAAAGAAGATTATCAGTTTGAATCCATCAAAAACCAGGCTGATTTGATGGAATATCTTGGTTCGATTACTAAGCTCGATGAAAAATGCTTTTTGTTTATCGACGAAATACAGGAAATAGCTAATTTTGAAATTGCTCTGCGAAGTTTGCAAGCTATAAACGACTGGGATATTTATTGTACAGGAAGTAATGCAAGTTTGCTTTCGGGCGATTTGGCTACCTACCTTAGTGGACGTTATATTCAAATACGTATTTTTTCACTTACTTATTCAGAATATCTTCAGTTTCATGCATTAACCGATAGTACGGATAGTTTCCAGAAGTACATACGTTATGGTGGAATGCCTCACCTTATCAACCTGATTCAGGAAGATAGAATAGTGTATGAATACCTTCATAATATTATTGATACTATTGTATTACGCGATATTATCAGCAGGTATAATGTTCGGAATGTACGTTTTCTACAGGATTTAATGCTTTATTTGGCGGACATAACCGGAAGTATTGTGTCGGCTAAGCGTATAAGCGATTACCTGAAATCACAAAAAATAAACTTAACTCCCAAATTGGTGTTGGAATACCTTTCTCATTTTGAGTCTGTTTATTTTGTCGATCGGGTTAAAAGAAAAGAAATTGAAGGACGAAAAATATTTGAAGTAGGAGATAAGTTTTATTTTGAAGATATTGGAATGCGACATGCCTTGCTTCCTTTTCAACAAAAAGATATCGGCAAAGTACTTGAATCAATTGTTTATCATCAGTTAAGAGCAAATGCTTATACTGTTTATGTAGGAAAACAGGCTGCTAAAGAGATTGATTTTATTGCCGAAAGGAATAATGAAAAAATATACATTCAGGTTTGTTATTTAATTGTTGATGAGGCAACGCACCAACGCGAATTTGGCAATCTGCTGGCAATACATGACAATTGCCCAAAATACGTAGTAAGTATGGACGAAACTGCCGGAAGCCCATATAAAGGTATTGAACATTTGTCTATACGTCAGTTTTTATTGAATACTACAGACGGTAGTTTAAAGTCGTTAGTTTAATAATACTGACTCTCGGGATGTTCCGGTAGATTGGGAATGTTCCGATAGATCGGAATGTTCCGATAGATCGGAATGTCGCAAGCTCCATCGAAATACTCCATCGCAAGCTCCAAAAGTATTTCCGATAGATCGGAATTGAAAATCAACGAAGTTCGCTCGGCTTTATCTCCCGTTGGTCGCTGACCGTTGGTTGCCGCTACCGTTTTACGGCATCTTCGATTGGTTTGCCAAGAATTGAAAATCAACGAAGTTCGCTCGGCTTTATCTCCCGTTGGTCGCTGACCGT
>JBAWXD010000322.1:0-3400 GCA_037144275.1 Paludibacter sp.
GAAATTACCATTGGAGTAATCATGGTCTTCTTGAATTCTTATTGTATTTCCCTTTTCAAAAAAACGCAGTATTTCAGTTTTTATTCTAATTCTGTAATTGTTTGATAAATAGTTAGAAAAGATTTTATCTATTTCACTAAATTCAATGATTGAATTTTTCAAAACATTGATATCTTTATTGTATTTATGATAGGCGAATGACAATTCTTTACAGATAGTTTTACCAACAAAGCCTTCAGGGACGATGTCTACCAAATTGATTTTAATTATTGGCACATTAATAATCTCAGCAAATTTGGAACATGTGTAAGATTTTCCTTCTCCGGTTTTGCCTATTAAGACAAATGATATTTTTGGCATACTTATATTTTTTCGAACTCTAAGATAGTGGTCGAAATAATAGATTGACAATGTCTTTAGTACTTGTTCCTGACCCTTGACGAATTTAGAAACATAAGTAAACATTTCATTGGGGTTGTTAAATGTATCGGGAATATGTTCGATACTTTTTGTTTTACAAAAAAGTTCAGGATCCAACTTGAATCGACTCAAACAAGAAATATCTGAACTATCTATTTGACCAAAGATACTTATCCATTCAGAACGTTTTTCGGAAAAATCAAAATTATGATCTGAATTTGTATCTAAATTTTGTCTCAAATTTATTACATCTTTAATCAATAGCTTTCTCAACTTGAAAATATCAACTTGTTTCAAATCGGCTGATAAAATGCTTTTGGCACTTGAAGCAGTAAAGCAAGGTGCGGCAAAGGCTAAGGCAATTAACTCCTCCATGATTATGCCATCTGGTATATTTTCGGATTGGTAGGTGATACCTAAAAAAGATAGTTCCATAACTCAATTGTTTGTTTGTAAACTCCCAAAATGTATTTTTCACAATAAACTTTCAATCAATCTTTGGATTTGAATTGCATCTTTTGGAATAAAACCATTCAAGTAGATATTTTCACTTGCCGTTGTAATGGTGATACCACTCATAAATAGCAACTCATTGAATCTATTGATATGCACTGAAACAATACGATTCGCTTTTAAGACTGTTTGATTATAGCCAATTAATTTCCGTTTTCGAATTGTAATAAGCCTTGCTCCAGAATCAATTATGATATGAAAAGGGAAAAGAACATTACCTGACGAAAAATTTGAAGAAATAAATTCGTGTATCATATTTGCTGATAGTTTAGTTGTATATTTTTTATTTTGTCACGTTTTGATTTCAGCTTTTAAGAGTTCAAACTTAACGGAAAACCCATTCTCCAAAGCGAAAGAACGACCCGGTTGAATCTGAACGATTGAATTGTCAGGTTTGGTAACATACCAAATATCTTCCGAAAGATTTTTTAGACCTAAAATCTTTAATATAGGATGTTCCGAAATTTCTGCAGTTGGCTTTGTGAAATCATAAAGAATTCCATTCGTGTGATGTGGAAACAATTTAATGGATTTACTCAAGATAATGATTTCATTGTTTAACCGCATACGTGGGGGAGTTGCAGCATTTTTATTACAACACCAGCAAGCCAACGGTTCATTTTGCTTTACTTTTGAAATATCGTAAAATATTTCGACTCCACATTCCTGACAAATTATGATATTATCCCGTAATTTGACAAATAATTTTCGCCAAACCGATTCTTCAACCCGTTTTGCAGGTTCGAAAAGTCCAATAGTAAACGCCCGTTCAAATTCATCTCTGAGAACTTTTGGGAAAACCTGAGCAAATGCAAGAGCATTTGAATGAAACTCAGGATCAGGTTCATTGCTTTTATCAGTAGGATGAAAAATATAAAGAGGATTTATCCCATAAAGTTTTTTTTGTGCCAGTTCATCGAAAGCATGGATTGCAGCTTCACGCTTCCCATCGAGAGGGTGAGCTATATAGCACATGAAAAACAACAATACAGAAAGACTGTACAAGTCCGTGTATTTATTGGGTTGTGATTCATTTCGAACGATTTCAGGAGCCATATATTTTGGTGTCCCGGCTACACCTGTATAACTTGACCCTTCATACGATACATTGTCATTATCGCAAATCAGTATATCCCCTTTATCAGGATCAATAAACACATTATTAATAGAAATATCCCGATATGATAAACCTTTTGAATGTAACTGCAAAAAACTATCTGCCAATTGGTAGCAGGCAGTCATTAATGACTGAAATGAAGGTTCAATTTTCCGGCTCAGCATTTCTGTAGCCGACCTGAATTGTTTTGGCCGAAAAGGCATAACATATCCAAATAAATCGGGGTTTTCATTTGACCTGACAATTGCTTGCGGCCAAAGAAAACGTTGATCAGGCGAACCTGTCTTAACTGATATTTTCAACATTTCCAGTTGTTCATTGGTTGCATTTTGAGGGAAATACCATTTGAGGGCAAAATCCTTATTCCCGCTATACTCTACACGATAGACTTCGCCTTGACCTCCTGAGCCAATATATTCAAGCACTTTTAATTTTTTGCCTTCTGTCGATAGAAGTTTGTCTGTTTTTTGAAGCATATTTGTTGTCATGATCTATATGTTTTTATGTAAATTATTTAACTACCAAATTATTTTATTTTCTGGTTCAGGAATAGTTTCAACGTAACGAGGTACATCTCTTACTCCATCTATACGCCCTCCATTCATTGGAGTTGAGACTTTACGCAGCACAACAGTTGAAGCCCATTTGAAATATTTGACTAATTGACTTGAATTTGAGGCTTTCAACGGTTTAATTTCAGGATTCCCGATAAAATCCTGCATAACACTTAAATCACAGTCATCGCCAATAGCAATTGCTAAACGCACCATCTTTTTTGCCCATGGCTCAGCATTAAAAAGTGATAAGGCTTTGCGAAAATCATCAGTAGGTAAACCATCAGATACTAATATGGAAATTGGAGGCAAGCAACGTGCCGGCATTTTATCCATGCTAATGTGGCGAGTCAATAATTTTATTGCTTCACCAATGTCTGTTCCTTGTGATACTGTTCCATCTTTCAACGTTTTTTTTGCTTCACGTCCAATCGATTCTGCAACCGTATTTACCAATAAGGATGAGAAATCCTTTTTCCCATTTCCTTGATGTATGTCCCAAAATTCACCTCCTGTTAACTGTGCAATCTGCTTGTGAGCTACACCGGATGATACACCAAGAACATAGGAAGTTATAGATGCATCATTTAGATTCCGAACAATTTGATGTAAACCATCACCTGACCCAATTTCATCCGAAATTACAACTAATACGCGTTTGACTTTCTGTTGACTGTACACTTTTGCCACATGTGGAAAAATATCTACAGTGTCCAAATTTGCCAGATAACAGCCAGCACCCCCGAAAATACCGACACTTAGTTCCCTGATATTTTCTTTAAATACTGAAGGAGAG
>JBAWXD010000323.1:0-3379 GCA_037144275.1 Paludibacter sp.
AACTGTTCTTTTGCACCATTATTAATTTAGTGGTGCATTTTTTTTGTGCCATACAAACAAAAAAACAATATGAATGAAAATGCAATGTCATTTGACAAATTACCGGAAGCAGTAAGTTTTTTAATCAGTGAAGTATCTGAATTAAAAAGCATGTTGGGAGCTGCACAAAAGCCTAACGAAAATAAACGACGCTTACCTATTGGCATTGATGAAGTTTGTGTTTTAACTGCAAAAGCGAAGCCAACTATCTATGCTTTGGTTCGTAAACGCATTATTCCATGCTATAAGAGTTCTAAAAAGCTTTATTTCTATGAAGATGAAATTATTGCATGGATTGAAGGTGGTAAAAGAAAAACAGGTTCAGAAATAAAAGCTGAAGCTGAAAATTATTCTCAAAACAAACGTAGGTAAACAATTTAAATCAAAACAAAATGAAAACAAAATTTCAATTTACTGATGATATGCCTCTAGCTGCATTATCAATTGGCCAGTTCAAAGAACTTTTAAACGGAATGATTAATCCAATGCCGGTTCAACTTGCTAAGAATAAAGAAGACTTTCCGGAAACCTTTGGGAAAACTATTTGTAGTGAACTGACCGGATATGCTGTAAACACAATTAGTAAAATGATTTGTGAAAGAAAAATTCCTTTCTACAAGAAAAATGCAAAGGTTATTTTCAAACGGGAAGAAATCAAGGAGTGGTTGTTGTCGAATCGGGTTCAAACCTCTGAGGAATATATCGAACAGAAAGAAAACGAACTCTATAATAGAAGGAGAAAATAACTATGACCTACTATGACAGTCACGAGGTAATTGCGCTTCGCAAGCTGATTGAGGGCAAGAGAAAGTATCTACTGGCTATCAAGAGTGAGTTTTCCTATCAGCAAACTCAAAAAGAAATACTTTTTCTTGAAAATGATATTCTACCGATAGTATTACGAAATACCAATATCATTCATGCTGAATTCGGAAAATATGCAATTCGAGGATTTGATACTGCTTTAAAATATCACTGCAACGGGCTGTTGCTGTATCAGCCGATTGATGAGCAGTATTCAGATCACCCGATTATTGGGATTCTCAATTTGCGAGCGAATCAAGCTTTTGGAACTTTTGGTGCAATGAACATTTTTGTGGATAATATGGATGGTATGGGTGCCAAGGTTGAACCGATTAATTTACTTCTAAACGATCTTATGTGATGGAAACTACTTTTAATTTTGAACCGGAACAAACTGAATTATCTAAATTCCATGTTCATGCTAATGATATTATCCCTATGAATGAAGCTGTTATTTGTCAGGGCGACACTCGCCTCTTTTCGCTCGGTGATATTAGTGTTATCACCGGGCAACCTAAAAGCAGAAAGACTTTTTTAGTCAGCGGACTGATTGCTGCCTATTTGTCTGAAAATGGGTATATGGGACTTACCAGCTCAACTGTTGGCAATGTATTGTTTATTGATACAGAACAAAGCAGGTCGCATGTATTGCTTGTTTCAAGACGGATTTTCAGGATACTAAACTGGGACTTTGAAGATAAGCATTACAATGATTTACGAATTTTATCTTTGCGTGAACTAGGAGCTCTTGAACGACTAAAAGTAACGGAGAAAGCAATAAATGAATATCGTCCGAAGTTGGTTATTATTGATGGGTTTGCCGATTTACTGCGTGATACTAATTCATTGGAAGAAAGCACCCAACGGGTGTCTGACTTAATGCGGATTAGCTCTGAATACAAATGCCATATTTGCTCCGTGGTTCATACTAATCCGAACAGTGAGAAAATGCGTGGTCATGTCGGGAGTGAATTGCAACGCAAAGCTGAAAGTGTATTGCTTGTTACCAAAGCGGATGAAATTACGACTGTATCTCCTCAATTTTGCAGAAACTTAGAGTTTAAAAAACTCAGTTTCAGAATTGACAATAATGGATTGCCGGTGGCATGTGATTACGTTCCTTCTGTGGATGATAATAATCGGATTTTGTATGAATCTATTTTTATGTCCGTTGAAAAAATGACTTATGCCGGGTTAAAGAACGAGGTTAAAAGACGATTAAATATAAAAGATACTGCTGCCGAAAACAGGATAAAAAAAGGTGTTGAAGCTGACATTTTAGTTAAAGATAAGAATTCTATCTACACACTTAAATATGAGGAAGATACTGATGAAATGCCATACTGAAATCCACCCCACCCCGCCCCGCCTCCTATATGAAGTGAGGTGGGGTGGGGTGGAATTTTCAGGCAACAAAATACAATTAAATATCAAATAAAAACTGTAAACAAATTTCAGGACGACCAGGACAAAATTAGCGTATTTTGATCCATTTAGAAGATTAATTTCCACTTGAAAAGATAGCAGTCCGTTTACCCTAAACATTGGTTGAATTATTCCGCTTTGCTTCATTTCAACTCTACTGTTTAGCACTCAACTTCTATCCTTTCAATAGGTGGTAAAAGGTCATTACACATGGAAACTTTTGAATAAAAAGAATCCAAGAGTAATGTTTGGTTATTGTTTATCTTACAGATTTTCTTTTTGATTAGAATTCACAAATTTCTTTATAAACTTTTGGGTTATAATAACCCGCTATACTATCAAGTTTATCGCCCACCTGATTTTATCTAATGTTGGGCGTATTATACAATTATGAAAGCAGATTATGAAATATTAGATTCTAAGAAGTTTCCAATTTTATGGAGAAAGAAAGATGAAGAACTAACTGACAGCTGTATGTTTTGTGGCAAGAGACACACTCATGCCAAATCTGAAGGTCACAGGAATGTTCATTGTAGAAATGTGATAGATCGGAACGGAAACGTCATATCAAAGCTACAGGGTTTTATTTTATCCGACGGAACGCATGTATTGCCCAGGGATGGTTATATTCTCCGGGAGTATTAACCAGTCAATTTAAACAGTATCAAATCTGTGTTCACACATTTGCTTATACCAATCAGTCATTACAAATGCACGCTTTTGAATAAAAAGTGTGCAAGAGTAATGATTCTTTGTTGGTTGTTGATACATCGCTGTATCAACAATACAAATCCAATCTGACTCCTATCCTATCCCAATAGAATTTCTTCTCAAACAAGTTTTGAATTCAAAACCTATTCAATTCATACTAATTCAGACCAGTCCTTTCCAATTTAAATGAATGCCTAAAGGTTAAATGGCCACACTCAGGTGTGATCGTTTTTTAGGAGGGTATTTGTCTGTTAGTCCAAAATGGTAAAAACATCCATTTGAAATCTGCGTCCGCACATTTCAATGAGTTAAAAAAGTGCTGAAAAGGTCAAGGGTCACACGTGTGTGTGATAGTTTTTGAGGGCGCGCGCAGCTTGCTGCGCTGTCTTTGGTGCGCTGA
>JBAWXD010000324.1:0-3362 GCA_037144275.1 Paludibacter sp.
TGTTTCATTTTTCCATTTTGCAGCACCCGATTGTTTTTTCGGTAATTCAAAAGTGATTTTAGATAATTAAACACTTCATTCTCAGCATTTGTTCTGCTCTGAGGTGAAAATGCATTCCGTTTATCAGATGTCCAGCCACCCGGAAAATCATAGCGGTTCCCTTCATAACTTCCGGCAATTCCGTCGAGCATGATTTCGGTTCCGTAATATATTTGCGGATAACCACGCGCGGTAATCAGCATAGCCAAAGCCATTTTGTATTTCTGAACATCATTTTTTACAGCAGTAGCATATCGGTCAATATCATGATTATCCAAAAAATTCATAATTATATTCGGATTCGGATACACAAAATCCTGAGCATAAAGTGAGTAGAAACGCGCCATTCCGCCATCCCAACTTTCGTGTTCGTTGAATGAAGCGGAAAGAACATCTTTTAAGCAAAAATCCATTACACTCGTCAGTTGTGAGTCAAAGCCATCATTATTTTGGTTGCCCGATTGATAAAAAGCAATTTCAGCCGGTGTTTTAACCCAACATTCGCCCACCACATTCATATTCGGATATTCATTCCGGATAGCCTGGATAAAACGAGCAGCCGTTTTTATATCATTATATGGATAAGTATCAACACGCATTCCATCAATATTGGCCGATTCAATCCAAAAAGTATAAACTTGCCGCAAATAGTCGAAAAGCAAGGGATTTTGAAGGTTTAAATCGGGCATGTTGGGCGCAAACCAACCGTGTGTCAATTTATATAAATCGGCTTTTGATGCATGTGGATCTGTCCAGGCTGTCATTCGATAATTTGACGAAGTGTATGTATACCAGGCGTTTAGCCAATCTTTTGCCGGCAAATCGTTCATCCACCAATGCGACGAACCGCAATGATTCGGTACAACGTCGATAATCAATTTTAAGCCGTTTTTGTGGCAGGCATCCGAAAGCCTCAGATAGTCTTCATTTTTGCCCAAACGGGGATCAATTTTGTAGTAATCCGAGCAGGCATAATGATGATAAGAATAATGTGTGTCGTTATTGTCAAATAGCGGTGTGGTCCAAAGAGTTGTAATACCTAATTCGGCTAAGTATGGGATTTTTGAAATAACTCCCTCAATATCACCTCCATGACGAGCTCCCGGAATTTCACGGTGAACACCCTGATGATACCCAGCAATGGAATCATTTGCTGGATTTCCATTTGCAAAGCGGTCAGGCATAAGCAAATAAATAGCATCAGCTTCAGTAAAACTTTTTCTTTCGGCAGAACCTGCACGCCTTTCTTTTAATTCATAAATGATGCTTTGTACTGTTTTACCTTTTTTTATTTCAATAGGGAATTTACCCGGCTTTGTGTTTTTTTCTATAGTTAGATATAAAAAAATATAGTTTGTATTGTCAGTCAGTTTTTTATGTGAAATGGAAATGCCCTGATAATCAATGTGAAATTCAGCATTGGCAATATTAGTACCATACAACATAATCTGCAGTTCAGATTGTTTCATATCTGTCCACCAAAAAGTAGGTTCAACGCGCTGAATTAAGGGTTGAGTTTTGGCTTCAAGTTGTGCAACTATAATTAGAGTGAGTGTAATTAAAATAATTTTCTTCATTTTTCCGTTATTTCTTTTGGTTTGTAAATTGAAATTCAGGAGGGTTGGAGTTGCTTAAATGTTTTAATAATAGTTGATTGTTCGGTTTTTGGGGACAATAAACCCAAAGCTTCCCAATGTTGTTGCCAAGCCTGATTGTTTTCTTCAAAAAGATCAATCCACCCGGTATTTTTTGCCAAAATAGCTTTTTGGCAAGCGTTTGCAGTTAATTCAAGATATGGATAATTCAATGAACTTAACATCGAAACAAATTTATAAACGCAAACCGAATCACCCGCTTTCAAATCCGTTCCGAATGAAAATCCAGCCACTTTTTGTTTTTCAATTTTGGTAGGGTTTGTTTTTACTTGAGCATTATTTTTAAAGAAATCAAAAGTCATGGCTTCACAAACCTGAAAATTGGTCTTTCTGGTTTGTATCCAAAGATGAGCCACATCCTGTTGAATTTTAGATTGTAATACATTCCATTCAGGTTCCTTGTCAGCTGCTTCAATAGAATTGAAATCTCCGTCAATAATAGGCGAAAACGTAATGCGTCCAACAAAATCGACTGATTTTACTGAATACTTTATCGCACCAACTTCCGTTTGTGCTAAACTCAGGAAACGATGTATAGAAACTTCAAGGTGCTCGTTATTAGCCGTTTTTATTTCAAAATTCCGTTCCAGAAAGCCTAGTTTCATATTCAAGGTTCGACGAAAACTGATTACTTCACATTGAGACAGGTCTACTAATTCAGTATTCAACCGTACATTTAAACTTGTCCAGTTGGGAAGGTTTGAAAGCGTTCTTACATCGTTTTTCGAACAATAAACACCTGAAAGGTAGGTTCCGTTAGTAGTTTCCCCTGAGTAGAATTCCTCAAAGTTTGCCCGTTGTCCTATTTGGCCGTTAGTCAGACTGAAAATTTGTTCTGCTTCAGCTTGTTTCTCACGTCTGAAAGTCTCATCGGAAATACACCAAAGATCTGTCTGTTGATTTTCGTTCATAGTATTTTTATGTTTTTCGTTTCAAGTTTCACGTTTCGTTGATTCACGTTTCAAGAGTTTGAAAGGTTTGAAGAGTTTGAAGAGTTTCAACCATCTAATCTACTCAATCAACTCAATCTTCAAATTAGCACATCTTCTAATTAATTTTACCTAAGTTCATCGTGGACTTTATCTTCAACCCACAAAACACTTATGGCAGCAATTACCAAAAAACAACCCGACATCATTATTGCAAAAATAGCTTGCGAATCAAAAATACGTTTCACAATCATTCCGCCAAAAAGTCCATTAATAATTTGTGGAACTGTAATGAAAATATTGAAAATCCCCATGTAAATTCCCATCTTTTTGAGGGGCAGGGCAGGAGCCAAAATAGCATACGGCATAGATAATATACTTCCCCATGCCATTCCAACTCCAATCATTGAATAAATAAGGTTTGTTGGATTCGTAATGAAATAGATTGATATTAAACCAATTGCACCGGCAATCAACGACAGGCTGTGCGTCATTTTACGACCAATTTTATGAGCAATGGAAGGGAGCAGCAACGCATAAATCATAGCCACACCATTGTAAACCCCAAAAATTATTCCAACCCAGTTTCCTGCATCCTGATAAAGTGCTGATTTCGTATCAGTAACAGCCAGTCCATAAACATGTTGTGCAACAGCCGGAGTGGTAAAAACCCACATGCCGAACAAAGCTATCCAGGAGAAGAATTGTACCAATCCAAGTTGTTTCATCGTTTTTGGCA
>JBAWXD010000325.1:0-3338 GCA_037144275.1 Paludibacter sp.
GAATAAACTTCCATTCATCCTTAAAGATACAGGATGTTTCATTTTCATAATTCTGATTTTGTAGATTTACAGGTTGTGATAATTTGCCATTATCTGTTTCATAAGCAAATCCCCAAATATAAATTCCAGCTTTACCTTTGAGTTGTAGTGATTTTAATTGACTAAAATGAAAAGGTCCTTTAAAAATATGTTGTGCCATATATTTATATGTTAAATTGTCGGATCTGCAGGTTTTCTATACTTGTTTCTTTGCTGCTGCTCTCACAGAATCATCCACTTCAAAGCCCCATTGTCCAAGTTCTTTGGGATTGTCACGATAGATGCCGAGTAATAAATCACGAGTGGATTTGATGGACTCGTCAATCTCTGTTAATAGCATGTCTCGATTCCGATAGGCTAGTTCAGCTTGTCGTTGAAAATCTTCGGCTTGTTGATTAAATATTTGTGCATTTGCAACTTCGGGGCCATTCACTGTCCATGTATGACTTTGCAGAGCGTTTAAGGGAGATGCGGCAGCCATAGAAGTGTGTTTCGCATAAATTTTAGAAGCTAAATCTAGCAGTTGTGCAGAATTCTTGGGTATGTTTACCCTTGGTTTTGTGTTTGCCATACTATTTTGTTTTTTGAACTCCTAACTCGCAAAGGAGAATAAGAGTAGGTTAATATTGATTTTTATGAATTTATCTTTCACTTTGGCTAAGTCAACGTTGATTTTCAAGACTTCACCATTCACATTACCTCCGTTATCGTTCATACTGCTATCTGCAATGTTGACTTCGGTAGTTTCAATGTTGATTTTGGTGGTATTGAGAATGAATTTGCCACTATCAATGTTGAGATTGACAAAAATAGAGTAAATACTTGGGGTGAGTGTGAAAAAAACGTTTCATATAGGTCTAAATAGAAATGCTGCCCCTAATTAGCTTCGCTGACCGTTGGTTCCCCTAAAGGGGACTTAAAGAGTGGTGTGCAGAATGATTTGCATAAAAATAGTTATTGAGAGACAATAGTAGCTATTGTTCCCCTTTAGGGGTTAGCGGTATTTTGGGGCAGTCTAAAGCAAAGCCAATCCGCCCATAATCATAAGGAGTAGAGAGAATAAGTGGAATAAATTCAGCTTGTCACGAAATACAAAACTGGCTGCAAAAACGGTGAGAACAGGAACGGAAATTCCAGTAATGGAAGCTAAAAAAGGATTTACTTGTTTCAAACCAATTGTCCCAACAAAAATCCCTGCAAAAATAACAACAGCCATAATTGCCGTTTTGCTTATGGTTCGGAGTTGGGTTGAAGTTTGCGTTTTTATTGGTTTGACAATCAACAAAGCAATAAATGTTGCTACTAACACGGTGATTTCTTGTGTGCTGATAATGGCAAGTGGCGGAAATATCTTCAAACTTTCCCATTGAATGAGCAACGAAAGAGAAAAACAAATGGTCATACCACCTAAAAGTAAATGTTGACCGAGTAATGCAGGTTCAGTTTTTACTTGTCGTTTCTCGTTAAACAGAAACACCAAATATCCAATAATTATAAGTGCCGTTCCTAAGATTGCTTTTTGAGAAATGGGAGTTTCTCGAAATAGGTAAGTATATCCTGCTGCAATAAAACTTCCCATTAGCGAATAATAACCCATTCGCACCAAACTACCGTCTCTTAGAAAAGTAACCATCATTACAAGTCCCGCAGTTCCGAACAATGAAGCCAACAAAACAAAGAATGCCTTGGGGTTTGTGATAAATGCTATCAGGTCAACGTGAGTAAACCAAACAGCAGAAAATGCTATGAGTACTGTGAATATGGCTCTTCGGTTAATGATACGAAGCGGTTGTTCGCCTTTGACAAAGATTTTCCATAGAATATTGTTGATGGCGTATAATAAAACGGAAAGGAAAAGCCAATACATAGAGTTGAAAGTTTAAGGTTAATCTATCAGTTTGACAACTGAATTATAATCATTCATGATAATGTTATGAATGAAATTGTTTACTAAAAATGAATCGAACTGATCCAATTCTTTTTTAGCTTTTTCCTTCTCGTTGGTTGATAAATAAGAATATGCTCTGTAAATTCTCAATTGGTTTATATTTATGCGTGCCCATATATTTTTTTCAATGCCAATAATGTTTGGAACAAATTTCAGCACAAAAGTTATTAAACTCGCTCTCCGTTTGATATAAAGCAACCGAATCATTTTCAATGCTGTTACAATTTTGTCATCTTCGTTCAATTGCTCAAAGAAAGTGCTAACTTCTTGCATAAGTAATTCGTCAATTGGCGCATTGGGTTCTGTTTCGAGCATTAAAGTTCCAAGTCTTCGGGCTTTGGGGATTGGGTGTACTGGTTCTGTTTCCACAAAATCACGAATTGAATCTAACCACGGTTGAGTTGATTGGTCTTTCAATATGGCATGTTGATACATTAAGCAGTTGTAGAAAAGTTGTGCTTCGAGATTGGTTTTATGTTTATGATATTCTTGTTGTAATTCGTAATAATAACCATCAAGATTGTCTTCGTCAACATACCATTCAACCAAAAATACTTGCGCTTTGGTGCTTGCACCATAATACGGAATCAACTCGGACATTAAACCTGCCTGATTTAGTCTGGAAACAAGATTATGCACAAAGAAATAGATTTTCAAAGAATCTTGTTCAAAAGTAAAAATGTCAGGTAAGTCAAACAATTCGCTGAGTAATTTAATGTCTCGCTTGGCAATGGCAGCTTGAACAATAACTTCAAGCAGGTTGAATAAATTTGAACAGTTTTTGAACTTGACAATTTGTTTTGTTATTTGTTCTTGGTCGGGATTTCCACCTAACTGAATAGCGGAAATGAGTTGCGAAAGGTCGTATTGCGAAAGTGTTTGTTCTTTCTCTACAAAGTCGTTCCAATTTACAAAACCGATACTTTGACTTACTAAGTCGAGCGTGGATTTTGTCGGTATATGATGAGAGTCATATTGAAATACTCGTCGAAGTGTGCTGGGGCTAACTTGAACGTGAGTTTTCTGGAATATGAATTTTGAAAAGTAGTCGTAGTTCTTATTTGAATTCAGCGACAGATTCAGCGTCTGCGCCACTTTCGCCCGAAATCTCTCAAGCATAACTAAGTCTATCCGGTGTAAGCCTTTGGGCATAAAATTATGTTTTTATTCTTCGTTTTTCTTCGTTGCACCTCTCATTTTTCGCGTATAATTTTCGCAAATATACATCGCTTTTTTCTTTTTTTACTATTGGGCATAACGACCGAGGCTATGGGCATTTGGCGGTTTGCGGGAGCGTTCGCTGTCGTGGAACGACAAAGTGAATGCGGGAGCAAAACCGCCGGAATGCACG
>JBAWXD010000326.1:0-3327 GCA_037144275.1 Paludibacter sp.
AGGACGACATAGTGCTTTCGCATTTCATACCGGCAAAGAGCTTCGCCAACATGAAGTTCAGGATGCACGTGCTCAGCCTTCACGAGACTATCATCTTTCCGCTCAGCGTCCATCACGACTCGTCTGTGTACGACAAGGTGCACTTCGTCTGCGAGGCTCAGCGTCAGTGGCACAACTTTCAGTGCAGAGGTAATCAGATGACTTCGTTCTTTATCTGTTCCGATGATTGGGAAAAAGGGCAGGAAGTAACATTGGTTGAGACAGAATCAAGCTCGGAATATGACAATCTGGTAATGGATGAAACTAAGCTGGAGGATTTAATCAGCGATGAAAATCAGAAATTGATATACGTTTTTGATATGATGTCCGACAGAGTCTTTTTTATGGAATTGACCGAAATTGTACCTCGTCAAAGCCTGGATAAAGCTGTTTGCCTGACCACAGAGGGAAATGCTCCTATTCAGATTTTAGCAGATGATGAGTTGGTAGTTGTACCTAAAACTACTTTAGATGAAAACTTTTATGGTGATGAGGATTATGAATTAGATGAATTGGATGAAGAAGGTTTTGGTGAGATGAATTTTGATGATAGCAGCTTGTTTTCAGAAGATCCAAAATTTTAAATAAGAAATCAATATACTGAAAGACAGAAAATAACCTTATTATTTTCTGTCTTTTTTATTGAAGTGTGAATGGAAATAAAACCAACATTAATCGTAATTTTAGGCCCAACCGGCGTCGGGAAAACGAATATTAGTTTTTCGCTGGCTGAACATTTTGGTTGTCCGATAATTTCATCCGATTCACGTCAGTTTTACCGTGAATTAAAAATCGGAACTGCTGCTCCAACCGAGGCACAACTTAAACGGGTTAGCCATTATTTTATCGGTTCACACTCCATTTTCGACGAGTATAATGCAGGCCAATATGAGCAAGATGTAATTGAATTAGTTGATAAATTATTTCTGAAACAAAAAGTTGAGCTGTTAGTCGGTGGTTCGATGATGTATATTGATGCTGTTTGTAATGGAATGGATGACGTTCCCACAGTCGATGCTGAAACCCGTGCTTTTTGGCAAAAACAATTTTTGGAATTAGGATTGGAATATGTACAGAATGAGCTAAAACGATTAGATCCAAAACATTACGATGAAGTTGATTTGAAAAATACAAAACGTATACTTCATGCTCTCGAGATTTGCAGCATAACCGGAAAGCCGTATTCGGATATCAGAACCGGAAAGCGAAAAGAACGTGTTTTTAATATTCTGAAAATTGGACTTACCCGGCCACGGGAGGAACTTTACGAAAGAATTAACTGTCGTGTCGACCGTATGATGGAGGAAGGTTTGCTTCAGGAAGCAGAACAATATTATCAGTATCGACAATTGAACTCACTCAATACGGTTGGCTATAAGGAACTTTACGAATATATGGATGGGAACTGTACCTTAGAATTTGCAGTGAATATGATTAAGCAGGATACGCGCAGATATGCCAAACGGCAATTGACCTGGTTTAACCGTGATAAAGAAATACATTGGTTTCATCCTGATAATGAAAAAGAAATTACTGATTTTATAGATTCAAAGATATGATAGTAAACACAAACGCCTCGCTCCTTCCTTACAATACCTTTGGCATTGCAGCCATGGCAGATTATATAATCGAATATGACTCGGTAGCCGATCTACAAAAAGCTTTGCAAACTGAGTATGTGAAATCGAACCGAATTCTGCCTCTTGGGAGTGGGAGCAATTTATTATTTCTGAATGATTTTAAGGGAGTTGTTTTGCATTCAGTTATTCGAACCATTGCGACTGTTAAGGAAGATGAGGATTCTGTTTATCTGGAAGTAGGTTCAGGCTTAGTTTGGGATGATTTTGTGGCGTATTGCGTCGAAAATGAGTTGGGTGGGGTAGAGAACCTTTCTAACATTCCGGGCGAAACAGGGGCTTCTGCCGTGCAAAATATTGGTGCTTACGGTGTTGAAGTAAAGGATGTCATTGAGCAAGTTAACACTGTCGAAGTAAAAAGCACTAATGAACGTACTTTTTCCAACTCAGCATGTGAATATGGTTATCGTGAAAGTATTTTTAAAAAGGGATTAAAAGCTAAGTATATTGTTACTTCTGTTGTTTTTAAATTGGCTAAAAAACCTACTTTTAAACTGAATTACAGCAAATTGGAAGAGGAAGTTTTAAAAAATGGATCAATAAATTTACAAAATGTCCGCAATACTATTATTGCCATTCGACAAAGCAAATTACCCGATACAACAAACCTTGGAAATGCCGGAAGTTTTTTCATGAATCCAGTAATTTCTAAACAGCATTTTCTTGAGTTGGAAGCTCAATATCCACAAATTCCGCATTATTTTGTTTCTGAAACGGAGGAAAAAGTACCTGCGGGTTGGTTGATTGAACAATGCGGTTGGAAAGGAAAAAACATTGCTAATGCCGGAGTGCATGACAAACAAGCTTTGGTACTGGTTAACCGTGGAGGCGCAACCGGAGCAGAAATAGTTTTTCTGGCAGAGCAAATTCAACAATCAGTAAAGGATAAATTTGGAATAGAACTTCATCCGGAAGTAAACTATATAGAATAAAAATCCCCTGCAACATTTTAGTTACAGAGGATTTCCAATAGTATTTAGTTCAGCTTATTTTACTGAATCCATGTGAGCAATCAAATCCAACACTTTGTTTGAATAACCCCACTCATTGTCGTACCAGCTAACTAATTTTACGAAGTTACCGTTCAATGCAATACCTGCATTTGCATCAAATACAGAAGTGCGTGTTTCGTGGATAAAGTCAGAAGAAACTACTGAATCTTCGGTATATCCCAGAACACCTTTCATGGTAGTTTCAGAAGCTAATTTGATAGCCGCTTTAATTTCGTCGTAAGAAGCAGCTTTTTCCAAACGTACAGTTAAGTCAACTACGGAAACGTCAGCTGTTGGTACACGGAAAGCCATACCGGTTAATTTGCCATTCAAAGCAGGAATTACTTTACCTACAGCTTTAGCAGCACCGGTAGAGGAAGGGATAATGTTTCCTAATATTGAACGACCACCACGCCAGTCTTTAGCAGATGGAGCATCAACTGTTTTTTGAGTGTTAGTAGCAGCGTGAACTGTTGTCATCAAGCCTTCTACGATTCCGAAGTTGTCATTGATAACTTTAGCCAAAGGAGCCAAACAGTTAGTTGTACAAGAAGCGTTTGAAACTACGTTCATGTCAGCTTTGTATTCGTTTAGGTTTACACCGCAAACAAACATAGGAGCATCGTTAGATGGAGCAGAGATAACTACTTTTTTAGCAC
>JBAWXD010000327.1:0-3293 GCA_037144275.1 Paludibacter sp.
CCTCAGATTTCAAAATTAAATGTATAGCTTGTCGAATCGTTTCAAACTCATTGGTTGACACCTGCAACTCCTTTTTTTTCAGGCAAATATCACATTTTCCACAAGTACTGGTTTCTTTTTCGCCAAAATATGCAAGCAAAATCTGGCTACGGCAAATATTCTCTTCCTGAGCATAATCCAACACGCTTTTCACCCTCGAAATATAGCGTTCACGTCGATCGTCGTAGGTTTCTTTTGTAAAAACAACTCTATTTGTGGCTTCCCGTTCACGCACAAAAGTGAGAAATGGTGTCTTTTTTCGGGGAATATATTGAATTATCCTGTCTTTGGCCAGTCCAACAAGCTGTTCATAAATTTTGTCATGCGTCCATTCCAACCGTTTAGCCAATGTATCTTCGTTGATAGAAGCCAAATCGGTAAATAGTCCGGTGTAGGAACGTAGTAGAATGTGCATTAGTTTTTCCTGATCGGGCGAGTGTTTTTGCTTGTATAAATCATCTTTCCCAACCGTAAAAAGTACGCGTGAAGAACTGTCTTGTTCATCGGTAAGTTCAATGTATCCGGCTTGTTGAAGTATTTTCAGACAATTAAAACTTATCAAAATCGGCAATTTAAATTTGATGCAAAAATCGGCAATATCAAAGGCAAAAACGGCGTCCAGTCCTGAGCCAACACCAATCTGATAATAATTTCCTAAGGCTTCGTAGACTTTCACCACCATTTCTTTTCCTGGAAACGTGTCTGAAACACGTTTCCGCATTTTAACCGCATCGCTATTGTTGTAAAGCAAAACAGCATAGGCTTTTTTCTCATCACGCCCTGCCCTACCAGCTTCCTGAAAATATGCTTCCAGAGAATCGGGTAAATCCAAATGCACCACCGTGCGTACTTCGGCTTTATCAATGCCCATTCCAAAGGCATTGGTTGAAACAATTACCCGTGTATCGCCCGATTTCCAACGGGCTTGTTTAGCATCTTTGGTTTCGTTTTTCAATCCGGCATGAAAATTTTCGGCGGAAATGCCGTTGAGATTCAAAAAATCTGCTACTTCTTTGGTTTTCTTCCGGTTACGGACATACACCACCGATGTTCCGGGAATATTGTTAAGAATTTTCAGCAGATTTTCATCCTTGTTTTCGACGGTTCGCACCACGTAAGCCAGATTAGAACGATGGAAACTTTTTTGAAACAAATTGGGTTCTTCAAACTGTAATTGAGTCTGAATATCAACTACTACTTCAGGTGTGGCGGTAGCGGTAAGTGCGAGCACAGGTACACCGGGCAGCAATTGCCGAATGTCGGCAATACGAAGGTAAGAAGGGCGAAAATCATAACCCCACTGCGAAATACAATGCGATTCGTCCACGGCAATCATGCAGACTTTCGTCTGTTTGATTTTCTCCATAAAAATGGAAGTAGCCAATCGTTCGGGCGAAACGTATAGAAACTTATAAGCTTCGAACACGGCGTTATCGAGCGTCATCAGAATTTCGTTGTGCGACATGCCCGAGAAAATAGCCGCAGCGGCAATTCCACGTGTTTTCAGGTTTTCCACCTGATCTTTCATCAACGCAATAAGTGGCGTAACCACCACGCAAAGCCCTTCCATAGCCATTGTCGGCACCTGAAAAGTCAGCGACTTACCACCACCGGTTGGCATTAACCCAAGTGTATCCTTACCCGCTGCGATGCTGCGGATAATATCAGCCTGAAGCGGACGAAACTCATCGTAGCCCCAGTATTGCTTGAGTATAGAAAGGTATTGCTGCATGTTGTTTAACACTAAGGCACTAAGAACACAAAGGTCACGTAATTTATGTAGTTTGAAAACAAAAATACGAATAAGAATTGGAATGTGTTATTGTAATTTAAAAGTTATAGGCAATGTATACCAAACCGCTACATTTTCTCCGTTTTGTTTACCGGGAATGAATTTTGGAAGGAGTTTTATTACACGGACTGCTTCTTTGTCGCAATCAGAGAATAATGAACGTAAAACCTCCACTCTGTCAACTTGTCCGGTTTTGGAAACTACAAAGCGAACAATAACTCTACCTTGTATCCTATTTTGTTGAGCATTCACAGGATACTTAATATTCTTACAAAGAAAATTTAATAATTCTGTTTCGCCACCAGGAAACTGTGGCATTTGTTGAACAACCTGATATATTTTTTCATCATTTTCTTCTGTTGGTTTAATTTCGATAAGATCACCCTCTCTCTTTTTAGTTTTTATCAAAATTACACCATATTTTGCATTTTCTCCATATTTTGTAACCAGATCAGCAACTTTATTTATTGAATCGGGTTTAATTACGTTTAGTGATTCAATGTTTTTTGCCTCAATTGTAGATAAATCAAAATCTGATGCTAAAATTTTGTCATCAAGAACTTTAACAGCTTTCTTGATGTCCTGATTTGAAGAACTAGAAGTTTGAGCATTTACTGAAGTAGCATATGTAATAAGCGATATTATCGCTATACAAAGCATTTTTTTTGTTTTTGAAAATTGATTTTTCATTTTGGATTTCATTTAAGTATAAACGATTATTTTAACCCAACAAAAATACAAAAAATCATTAACAAACCAACTCTTGAACAAAATTGTTTTATAAATTTAATGCACTAAATTACTTCTAGCAATAAAAATCGTATTTTTGCACCAATTAATAACAACACGATTATGAAAAAAATATTTGCATATGCTCGGTTAACAACATTTCTATGGGTTATGTCGGCTACAATAAGTGCTCAAACCAATTATTATTTCTACGTTCAGCTGGCTAATAAAAAAAATTCGCCGTATACACTTTCCAATCCATCAGCCTATCTGTCGGCACGAGCTATAACTCGTCGTATATCTTTTAATGTGGCTGTTGATTCTACCGATTTGCCTGTAAATCCTGCTTATGTTCAGCAAATTGAAAATTTGGGTGTTCATGTGCATTGTAGCAGTAAGTGGATGAATGGTTTGACCGTAAAACTGACCGATTCAACTAAAATGAGTCAGGTGAGGGCTTTGGCTTGTGTGAAATTTGTGCAATATACTGGTTTGTTGGTTGGAGCAGCATTAGCACCTCCAACGAAGCAAAATGCCAGGGAAACCCTGAATTATGGAATTGCTGCCGGACAAATTACTCAGCTCAATGGAACTTTTCTTCATACCGAGGGTTATCGGGGCAAAGGAATTCAGGTTGCAGTGATTGATGCCGGTTTTACGAATGTGAATACAAATCCGTGCTTTGATAGTTTGCGTTTACAGGGTCGATTACTTGGAACGAAAGACCTAATTA
>JBAWXD010000328.1:0-3261 GCA_037144275.1 Paludibacter sp.
CATTTCTACGGACAATGATAAGGACTATAGCTTCAAAATCGTTGTGTTTAGAAAATAAAGAAATGGGAAACTCGGGTTCGCAGAATTAATAACTCTGTGAACCTGATAATTTAAATTGTATCTAATTTAATAAAAAGGAAAAATATGAAAAAGAAATTATTAATAGGAATTTCTCTTCTTATGTGTTTTTTTGCACAAGCTCAGGAAAAAGAACAATATCTCTATGTTTTGGGAGGAGGTGGTGTACATAATCTTTCTTATAGTTTCCCCGGAAATCAAAACACAATTAATGGAGGGTTGGGCTATCAGCTAAGTATTGGATATAGCTATTTTTTTAATTCGCACTGGGGATTAAATACCGGAATAGGTATTCAATTGTTTAACTCATCGTCGAAATTAAATTTCTCGGATTCGATTGCAAATCAGATAGATGCTGAAGGTGAGAAATATAAATTTTATGCCCAATATAATAATTGGACAGAAACTCAACAATCATTATTTTTTGATATTCCATTGAATTTGCTATATCGTTTAAATTTTAATAGTAAGACGAAGTTATTGTTGGGATTAGGTGGAAAAGTATCATTTCCGATTTATAATACTTACAAAATAACTGGTGGAAATATCGTTACAACAGGGTATTATGAACGCTACAATCTGATGCTAACTGATTTGCCTCAGGATGGATTCCCACTTATTCAAGATAAAACAGACAGCTATTTTTATCTTAACAAATCAACAGGATATAATTTAAAACCTGCTTTCATGTTACTGTTCGATCTGGGAGTTACACGGGAAATTCATAAAAATCTTGACTTTTATATTGGAGGCTACCTGAATTATGGATTAAATAATATATTAAATTTAGAGTATAAGAATATCACTAGTCCCGGTGGATATAATCAGAATACTCAAAAGTTTGTTTTCAATTATAACGGTGTTCTGGCCGCTAAGCAAATTGGCATAATTACTCCTATTTCTTTTGGTATCAAACTTGGACTTTATATTAAAGTCAGTTCAAATAAAACGCCGAAAATTATTAAAGAAATACAAGAGAAAATTTTTAGAGATACAGTTATTGTTGAGAAAGAAATAATCAAATCTGTTTTTGTTGATAGAATTGTCAATAATACAGACAGTATTGGTAAAACTAAACAACAATATGTGGATTTTGTAAGTGCAATTAAGAATTGTACAAATACAATTATACAATTCAATGGAAAAACAGCAATTATTACAAAATATGATCAGATCAGAATTCTTGAATTGTCCAATGCTCTTAAAGCAAATAAAAATATGATTTTACATATTATTGGACATACAGATAATTTGTCATCTCACGAATTCAATATACAATTAGGGTTGAGAAGAGCGGAAGAAGTAAAACAAAAATTCATTGATTTAGGAGTTAACAGTTCTCAGCTTAAAACGGAAAGTAAAGGGTTCGACCATCCAATTGCTCCGAATAATTCCGAAATAAACAGAGAGAAGAACAGACGGGTTCAACTTGAAATTGATGCTATAGGACTGTAAATTAAATGAATTGAAAAGTTTTCTCAATAGAGATGAAGTCTGAATAAATGTATTGTTAATATAACGTGGGATTTTTTAGCTTATAGTATAAGATCTCACGTTATATTTTTATTTTTAGTTATACGGTGGGAAATTAAATCAATAATAAAGGTCAGATCTGGTTACTAAAATCGCGCTAATTTATTGATTCCCTTGATTTTTGCAATATAGCAAACTATTTGTAAATATATTTAAAACAGAATTAGAGTTTTGAAACTGAATTTTATTTAAATGTACTTTAAATAAAAAAAAACAGGCAACTTATCATAAGTACTCACATCCTGTTAAATTTATCAGATTAATCGGAGTATTGAATAGGATAAGATATTGAAAATTCAGATGAGAAAACAGTTGTCCACAATATTATTAATAGTAATTGTTTCGGTTTTAAATGCAACCAATTTAGCTTCTACAGTTTTTTCTTCAGATTTTGGGATTGCATTCAGTAATAACTATGATTTAAGTTATACAGAGCAAATTCTGAAAAAAGAAATGCCATTAATCGTATTAACCGGAAATCATGAAGTTAGTTCAACTTTTCCTTCTGGAAGTTTACTTTACCCTTCTAAGAGTAAGTTAGAAAGAACTAATTTCAAGGTTTCTTTATCCGAATCCAACCAAATATACAAGCTAAATTTATACGATTGGACTGTTTCTGACAGTACGGTAATTCCAAAATTAAAAGTATATGTTGATTCAACCTCAATCACCAATGCTACCATTTGTCAAGGGGAAAGTTATCTTTTTAATGGAGTTGCGTATTTTAAAGCAGGAGATTGGACCGTAATTAACCTGAAGACAGCAAATGGAAAAAATGATAGTACCGCTATATTGCATTTGACGGTTAACCAACCCACTAGTTCTGTTAGCAAGGATACAATTTGTCAAGGCAATAGTTATCTTTTTAATGGAACGTATTATGACAAAGCAGGTGAATATATTGTCCATTTAACCAACATTGTAGGATGTGACAGTGTTGCCAAATTAGTGCTGGCTATAAATCATACTTCAAGTACTCTTATCGTTGATTCTATTTGTGAGGGTAGAAGTTATAATTTTAATAGTACGATCTACACCCTTCCAGGCTTATATACAGTACATCTCACTAATGTAGCAGGTTGCGACAGTATTGTTCAGCTGAATCTTAATGTTATTAAAACGACAAGTTCCACCACTTATGCTGCTATTTGTGCTGGAGGAAGCTATACTTTTAATGGGACAAGCTATAGTAAAAGCGGCACATACAGCTCTTATTTTCCAAAAATAACAGGTTGTGACAGTATTGCTAAACTGGTGCTGACTGTTCTCCAGTTTACCTCGTTAACCTATGCTTCTTTATGTGAAGGCGAGAACTATTTTTTTAATGGAAAGAAGTATAATACCTCGGGTATTGACAGTACTTACTTAACGAGTGTAGTAGGTTGTGACAGTATTGCTATTTTGCATTTAACCGTTAATCGACCTTCTAATTCAATATCATATTCTTCTATTTGTTCTGGTGATAGTTATGCCTTTAATGGGACGAACTATACTTCGGAAGGTACATTTAAGTCTCATTTGATTAACCGAGCAGGCTGTGATAGTATTGCAAGCCTTGTGTTGACTGTTAAACAACCTACCAGTTCCATTACCCTTGCTTCTATATGCTCAGGTGAAAGTTATTCCTTTAATGGGATAAGCTACATTTCT
>JBAWXD010000329.1:0-3245 GCA_037144275.1 Paludibacter sp.
TTTAACCCAACAACAGTCATTAATACAACAATTAGAATTGCTATACTATGTCTACTTTCAGATTCACTGCGCATTTTATATGCACCATACTCCTTATTTTTTCCCTGAAAAATAAGTTCACGCCATTCTGTTGACGTTAAATTAATTTTAGCCATCTTTTCTATCTTTTAAAAGTTAAATAACCTTACTGAAAACCCAGATAGTGACATTTATACTGAATACGCTTATTCAGATTCGAAAGCTAAAATTTATTATAGTACAACTACTTCTACTCCAATTTGTAAGTAACCGGAAGTGTATACCACACAGCTACATTGACACCATTTTGTTTACCAGGAATAAACCTTGGAAGCGATTTCACTACCCGGATTGCTTCTTTATCACAAGCAGGATCGAGTTGTCGAACTACTTCAACCCTATCAACCATACCGGTTTTGGAAACTACGAATCGTAAAATTACTTTTCCCTGAACACCATTTTCCTGCGCAATAACAGGATATTTGATATTTTTATTGATATAATTCAGAAGTTCTTGCTCACCACCGGGGAATTGAGGCATTTGCTCAATAACCTGATATACTTTATCCTCTTCTTCTTGGGTAACAGCCTGTTTTACATCAGCAATATCAATTTTTCCGTTATCAACACCTTTTACATCGGCAACAGAAATTGCCACTTTGGTATTGTTCAGTTCTTCCTGACTCTTCATTTGATCTTCATCCTTAACTTCCTCGTCTTTTTTAATAACAGGAGCTACGAATTTAATCGAACTTTTCAATGCAGGTGGGGGCTCAACCGGTTCTACTTTTTTAATGTCATTTTTCACTTCTGCTTTTTCTAATTTTGCAAAAGTGGTAACATCAGTTACTTTATCAACTTGTTTTGGCTTAACCATTTCGATAAGTCGGGGAAGACTGAAGCCAACAACTGCCACAACTGCAATAATCATTATTGAGATATTGTGTCGTCTGTCAGATTCGCTGCGCATTCTATATGCACCGTATTCCTTATTCTTACCCTGAAAAATAAGTTCACGCCATTCCAAGGATGTTAAATCTATTTTAGCCATTTTGTTTTATTTTTAAGGCGTTTAATTATTTTACCGAATTCGCGGAAAGCGAGCCTTTAGTCTGATAATTTTTAATCAGGAATTTTTCACTGGGTGTAATTTTATCGATTACGTATTTTCCAATGTTACAAATCTGCATTTCATCCAATGCATCAATCAGATTTTTATACGTTGCCTGGTCGGCTGCCTTAATAATTACTACCGGTGTGTTTTTCCCACCCTTTATTTCAGAAGCTTGCTTAGTGTACTCTGCCGGCGATATTTTCAGTTGAGCTTTTTTCTCTTTCAGTTCGTTGATTTTGATAACAGCTTCAGTATTGCGTTTCAAAAGAAAATCCCTGATACCATCAGCATTATAAGACGTTAATTTCAACGATTTATAATCTTTGTAATTAGGTAATCCTTCGTAATAGAAAACTGAATCACCACCCGACAATACCAAAGTAATAGCTTGTGATGCTTTAACGGGTGGTTGGTCATCTTTACTGAGTTTCTTATCATTACTCGGCATACTAATCTCCATAGTTTGAGGTTTACTCAACGAGGTACATAACATGAAGAATGTTATTAACAACATATTCATATCCACCATGGGAGTAAAATCAACGAAAACACTGATTTTCTTCTGTTTACTACCACCTTTTTTATGTTTTCCGCCGGTGTCGTTAGTTTGTATTTCAGACATGATTTCTTATTTATTAGCTGTTTCGTTCTTCAATGATGTAATCAGGTTATAACGATTTTCTCTCAAATCCTGCAGAGAAGTCATTACATCTTTAATTACTTTATACGGAGTTTTTGCATCGGCTTTTATTGCGATTCGGAAATCAGGATTTGTTGCTCGGGCATTTTTAACCCACGATTTAAACTGATTGTCGAGACTATCAGTAGGTATACCTAATGTTGCAAGCACTTTATCCTGATCAGCAGCCTTTAGAGCCAAATAATCCTTCATTTTTTTTATTGGAACTCCGAAAGTGGATGACACCTTAAACTTCTGAATTTCTTCAGGAGTAAATGTCACACCATAATCTTTGCCCACCTTGGTCAAGGTTTCCACCATATCGCCTTGCTTATCCATACTCATAAATACCTTTCCAGCCGGGTCAATAAGAATTGCCAGAATATTGGTTTCAGGTATTTTGATTTCGGATACTGATGCGGGAGTTGTTACCTGTACCGGCTCTTTTTTCACGAACGTAGACGTTAACATGAAGAAAGTCAGCAACAGTACAGTAACGTCGCTCATCGCGGTCATATCGATACGGGTACTTTTCCTTGCTACTTTTACTTTAGACATAATTTCGCGTTATTTTAGGTGAATTATTTGTGAGTTGCAGCAAATGTTTGAACAATTGAGAAACCTACTTCGTCAATTGAATAAGTAATTGTATCAATTTTGCTGGTAAAATAGTTATACGAAATTACTGCTAAGGCACCTGTTAAGATACCGAAAGCTGTATTGATAAGTGCTTCTGAGATACCCGCAGAAAGTGCGATAGAGTCAGTACCACCAGCACCAGCTAAGGCAGCAAATGAACGGATCATACCAATTACAGTTCCTAATAACCCCATCAAAGTACCTAAAGTAGTGATCGTTGCAATAATAGGAAGATTCTGGCTTAACATTGGAAGTTCCAACGAAGTTGCTTCTTCTACTTCTTTCTGGATAGCAAGGATTTGTTGTTCTTTCGATAATGCTTTGTCTTCTTCAACTTCAGCGTATTTAATTAATGCAGAGTTTACCACATTAGCCACTGAACCTTGTTGTTTGTCACAAACTTCTTTTGCAGCTTTAAGGTCTCCTTTTGATAAATTTGCTTTAATATCTTCAACAAATTTAACCAGTTTACCTTTACCCTGTGCAGTTTTGATTGCGAAAAAACGTTCAACACTTAAAGCTAAAACTGTTAACAATAAAGTTTGAATAAGTGGTACAATAACGCCACCTTTGTAGATAGTGCCTAACAAGTCACCTGGTTTTGGATGTCCTTCAGATAAACCACCTTCGAAATGTGAAGCATCACCGAAGATAAATTTGTAAATAAGCACTGCAAGAACAAAACATGTTAACATGATCATTCCTGAAGACTTTACGAATGCAAATGAGTTGCTTTTTTTTGGTTGATTTTGATTCTTTGCCATAACGTTTTTTTTTAAGTATTAATTTTGATAA
>JBAWXD010000330.1:0-3183 GCA_037144275.1 Paludibacter sp.
ATATTTCTGTACTAATCTAAAACCTCTTCTCTTATACGTTCAATGATTTCTGCGGTTTTTGATTCTTCTGTCATGTTTTATAGTTTTAGTTGTAAATAATAGCAATATCTAATTCATCAAACATTATTTTATGGAGTTCAATGGTCAAGGGCTTTTCGAATGATATTTTTCCACAGGAATCTGATAATTGGTCTTTATATTTTTCAACCAGTTTTTTAGGTAAAACCACAATGTCAGTAAAGTAAAATACTTTGATACCGGCTGCATGAGCTGCTTTAATATTGTTCTGAATCTGGAGAGTAGCAGCATCGAGCCACTCACGGTCTTTACTACCTTTTGGAAAAATTGTCGGGTCGAAACTATCAAAAGAAACAGCTGCTATGGGGAAAATAAAATCGTTCATTACCTGAACATTAAAACCACTATTCTTCACATATTCCGGATTAGTAAATGCCGATTTGGCCAACGATTCGCCGGGATTATGGTGTACCATATCCATGATAAATTGTGTTTGCTGAGCCTTCAAAACTGTTATTGAAAGCAGTAAAACAGACACACAAAACAGGATTGTCTTTTTCTTTTTAAAACTCATTATCAGATTAGTTTTCAGAGTAAACGTTAAGTACTTTTGTTTCACCCGGTTTTAATTCTATTCCTTTTTTTCCATAAAACCGATTTTCAGTCCAGGGTTTCAATTTATCTTTGGCACTTTCGGCAAGTAGTGTAATGTATGCAACAGATTTGGTCGGATTGCTGATTTTCAAACGGGCAGAATTGGCTTTACCGGAAATAAGCTCAGCCTGTACCTGATCAAATATTGTTACCGTTTGTTTTTCCAGATCAACATACACTCCGGGTAATTCTTTAATAGTCAACATCAAATCAGTTTCAGCCCAGGTAGAACCCGGAAATATCTCTCCAATTCCCTCAAACCAGTCGGTTGTGCTCACGCGTTCATTCATCCAGCCATCGTGCATTCCTTTTATTGGTCGGTCGGGTCGCGACATATATTGCGGAATAGAGCGAGCAATGTCCTTGAGCAATTCCAGATATACCGGATTTCCGGTTGCGCGATAAATGCGCAACAAAGCCAGTCCTGAATGCGTACAGATGCCCGGAGAGCCATGTTTGTTCTGCGTGTTGGCAAAAACAGCACCGGTGGTTTTCATATTCAGCTGCCCGAAAAGACATTCTTTGGGAAAAACATAATCGTATGACATTACCCAGGTAGAAAATTGGGCAGCAGTTTCGCAGGCATAAGTGAGCCACTTTTTATCACCGGTCATTTCGTAGAGTACAGCAAAGGATTCGAGCAAGCCATAAAGTGATTCGCTATCAGGATTTTGCAGGGCATCGCCCGGTCCGCCACAACTGATTCCTTTTTGAACGAAATTATCATACAAAGCCTGAGCTGATTCCAAAGCAACCACTTCGTATTTTTTTTCTTTATAATACGCCGATGCCATCAACAAAGCAGCCGGAGCAAGACCAGCACCGGAAGAACCTCCCACGGCAATTGCACCCGTTTGACTATCCACAAACTGACCAAATTGATTGTTATTTTGCCAAAGTTTCACAAATGCATCAGCCACTCCCCGTGTTCCGTTTTCCCAAACTGGTTTAATGGTGATATCCTGATATTTCATCAAATCAAACTGTTTGATTATATAATACAGTGCATCAGCACTTTTGCGAATCAGATGCCAGTTTTTGGCCTGCGGTTTACGGATATCGCCACCGTACCATTTGTTACCTTTTTCGCCACTGTCCCAAAAGAACCCCGAAGGCGAAATACCATTCGGAAACAACCAGTCGAAATTGGAAATAACGTTTTTACGGGTTTGTTCGTTATCAGAAAACAACAGCGGATAAGTAGAAATCATACCGCCTGTCCAGCCAATTTGCCAGTCCTGCAGAAACATCGAGCGCATTCCCACCGAATAATAGCCCCATTCCGGCACAAAATTTTCGGCATTAAATTTCTTTTCCAACAAATCGTAACAAGTTGAAAACGGAAGTTGCGGAATAATCTCAGTCGCAGGGCATAAATCCTTTCGAATCAGCAGATATTTATCAAAAACCGATTGAATTTTCGAAGCTTCAAAGTTGTATACACGAAACCTAAACTTCACTTCATCGCCTTTTTTAAAATCTGCAGGTAAATCGTTAGAAGGAGCCTGATTATCGCAGATCAGATATTTGCTGCGCTCCCGAACCAAAGGCGAACACAAAGAAATCAGAGCCTGTTGACGATCAGCCGACTCTTCGATATTCATTCCAAAATCACCAAACTCATTTCGTTGAACAGTGTTCAGGAAGAACCCTTTTTTATCCGCAACCGACTGAAAACCAATGCAGGGCAATGCCATTGCGCCACTTCGTTCCTGAATTTGCGAAAGTCCATCGCCAATGTTCAACCGGGGAACATCGGAAATAATAATCGGTTTATCCTTTCCAATATCGCGCGCATCATTCAGCTTGGGAGAATAGGGAATGCGGCGCGATTCAAAACGATTACCGTTGTAAGCAGCAGCCGGAAGTAACACGTAATTATCTTTGCTCCAGTTTTCAAAATCCAGTTCAACCAAAACAGCTGTCGACTTTTCATATCCTTTTGTCAGTTTGAACGTTACAGTGTATTCCAACGTATTTCCATCGACTGAAACTACTTTTTTCTCAGTTGTAATGCTCCATTCGGCTGTGGTTGTTTTCAGTAGTTGCTCATTGCCAACTGCCGCCACAACCGTTCTGTTTATCATTTTATTATACAGACTGTGATCGTATTGCTGAACAGCAAAACGAAGCTTGTAAGGAACCTGAGCATTTAAAATACAAATTCCTGATAATAAAAACAAAAGAACTATATATATAAACCGGCTCATGTGCACGATATTTGGAAATATAAAAAGTTGAAATTAATAATACTACTCCATTACAAGCTGATGGTTGTTTTACTATGGATTTAGGTAATCCAATGCAAACTATTATGACCAGATTAGAATCAATTACAGATAATTTATCATCTAAAGAAACATATGATATTGGTGATCAATTTTTATATAAAGATAATACATTAACAGTTGAATCTGTTGATAATGGAAAATATAAATTAAGTAATAATAAAGTATTATCTGCTGGTAAAATAAATGAGAAGTATTATAAGAATTATAAGTTTTATTACGA
>JBAWXD010000331.1:0-3168 GCA_037144275.1 Paludibacter sp.
CCCGCGACCCTCAGCTTGGAAGGCTAATGCTCTATCAACTGAGCTACTTCCGCAATTTAATTTGCTAATAAGACAATATGCCAATTTGCTAATGAATTTCATTCGCTTTATTAATATTGGCACATTGGCATATTAATAAATCGACAAATTGTTTCGTGGGCAGTGAAGGATTCGAACCTCCGAAGTCGAAAGACAGCTGAGTTACAGTCAGCCCCAGTTGGCCACTTTGGTAACTGCCCAAATTTTGAAAAAGCAATGCAAAGATACATTTTTAAATCGTGACTACCAAACAATATTAGCCATTTTTACGGCTGTTGTAGCAGCTTCTACGCCCTTATTTCCATGTATACCATCGGCACGATCTAAAGCTTGTTGCATAGTGTTCGTGGTAATTACTCCAAAAATAACAGGACAAGATTTATCCCGTAAATTCAATTCAGTAACACCTGCTGTTACGCTTTGGCACACATAATCAAAATGTGGGGTATCGCCCTGAATTACACAACCTAAAGTTATAATAGCAGAACAAGATTTACCATTAAGAGTGAAATTTTGAAGTTGTTTGGCGGTATAAGTTAATTCAAAAGTACCCGGAACATGAATAACCTGAATATTTTCAAGCTTTACGCCCACCAGTTCGAGCGTTTCAATAGCACCCCGAAGCATTGCATGTGTAATCTGAGGATTCCAGTCAGCTACAACAATAGCATAAAGTTGGTTGGCTACCAATTCCTTATCAGGCATTAATTCAGCATTGTATTGCGAAAGATTTTGATATTGAGTTGCCATTAGTTATTTCGTATTTTATGTATGTTGAAATTTAAAAAAGCTACTTCAGTTTTATTGAAGCAGCTTTTCTAATACTTATTTAGTGAAAATTTATTTTTGAACGCGAGCAATATACTTGTCAATATCAGAAGCTTCTGAGCTTTTTGGATATTTTTCTTTGATTTTTGTATATGCTTTTTCTGCTTTTTCAGGTTCTGTTAGCGATTCATAAATCAATCCTGCTTTTTTCAGATAAATTGGGCTTAAAACTGCATTATCCTTATCGGCTGCTTTTTCAAAATAACTTATAGCTTTTGAGTTTTCGTTTAGATTCACATAACAATCACCAGTTAAACCAATTACGGATACTGAGAAATAATTATCGTCAGTGTTGAATTGAGAAAGGTATTTAATTGCATTTTCGTATTGTCCTAATTTGTAGTAGCATATACCGGCATAAGCACCGGCAAGTTTTCCGGAAGGAGTAATACTATATTCAGAAGCAATTTCTTTAAATCCCATTGTTTGAACACCTTTACCTTCAAGAGCCACCCGGAAAGAATCAGTAGCAAAAGCTGCCTGAGCTTTAGATATTTCATTTTGAGCCGCAATTTCTCGCTTATCAAGATAAAAGTTTTTAAACGACATTATAACTAACACAACAAGAATAACAATACCAACAGCACTTAGTATTTGTTTCTGATATTTTTCAATAAATGCCTCAGTACTTGTCAGCGCATGTTGAACGTTTTCCAATTCGTGGTGTTCCTTTTCCTCTTTTTTAGCCATAAGATTGTATTTTTGAGTCTTTTGTTAATTCGGTTTTTCGAATAGAATTGCAAAAGTAGATATTTTCTTTTAGATTACGAAATTTTAGAAGCTTTTTTTACAAACGACTTACTGTTGGGATTTTCAAGTAAAAAAAAATCAACTTAAATCTCAATATTTAACTTAATATGTGGTTGCATACTGAATATTATATAAATTTATGCTGTATCTTTGTGTCAAAGAAAAACGAACCGCATTGTTCTGAGATTGGAAAACTCAACGTTAAAAAATTAACGAGTAGTGGCTGGTTTTTAATGGCGGGCTGCGCCTTCGGGTATCCAATGTGGACGGCAGATTACAAAGAAAACTGACACCTCAAATCCTATTTATTAGGAGTTTTCTCAACTAACGACAATGCGGTTTTTGTATACTCCTATCTCTCAATATTTTGAAGTAATTCAAACGCCTTTTCCACTGTTTTTACTTCTGAAAATACGACCGATCGACGATGATTCTTCTCTCTAAGCTGACATCTGCGTGGATGTGAAGTCAGGAATCGCAGTAATCGTCCAAATGGTTCAGATTGATAGTAAGGCGATTGGGGGTTCGAAACCAAGAAAGCTGTCATTTGTTCATTTTTAAGCACCAGTTTTTCGATACCATAACGCATAGCCAACCAACGTAGTCGAACCACCAGCATTAAACTCTGACCTTCTGCAGGGATTTTACCAAAACGGTCTTCCATGCGCTTTTCAAATTCAAGCAATTCGGGTTCAGACTCAATATTGTCAAGTTCGCGGTACAAACTTATTCGTTCAGATACGTTTTCGATATAATCAACCGAGAACAAGACTTCCAAATCAGAATCTATCTGACAATCGTTAACAAAAGCGGTGGAAATTTCATCTCCTTTTCTTTCATCGGCATACAATTCAGCAAATTCTTCATCTTTTAATTCGTGAATGGCTTCATTCAGAATTTTTTGATAAGTTTCGTAACCCAAATCGGCAATAAAACCACTCTGCTCCGCTCCCAGCATATTTCCGGCACCCCGAATATCCAAATCCCGCATCGCAATATTAAATCCACTTCCCAACTCGGCAAAAGTTTCCAAGGCTTGTAATCGGCGTCGGGCTTCGGGCGTCAACAAGCTCATCTCAGGTGCCATCAGGTAGCAGAATGCTTTGCGGTTGCTGCGTCCAACACGCCCTCGCAACTGATGTAAATCGCTCAAACCAAAATTTTGAGCACTATTTATTAGAATGGTATTCACATTCGGAATATCGATGCCCGATTCTATAATTGTTGTTGCTACCAATACATCATATTCATAATCAATAAAATCCACAATAATTTCTTCCAACTTATCAGCAGGCATTTGTCCATGACCTACAGCCACACGACAACCAGGAACAAGCCGCTTAATAAGATTCTCAATAACATAGATATTCTGAATACGGTTATTAATAAAGAAAACCTGACCATTTCGGTTCATTTCCAGCTGAATAGCTTCACGAATCACATCTTCATCAAATAGGTGAATCTCAGTTTGAACCGGATAGCGGTTGGGCGGTGGCGTATTGATAATGGATAAATCTCGTGCTCCCATAAGTGAAAACTGCAAAGTACGTG
>JBAWXD010000332.1:0-3162 GCA_037144275.1 Paludibacter sp.
CAGTCATCGTTTCAAGTGGCATTGGAAAAGAAATGGCCACTTTATATGTCGACCAAAAATACGATTCTGAAAGCTTACGACGGACGTTTCAAAGATATTTTTCAGGAAGTATACGAAAAGGAATTTGAAGCCAAATTCAAGGAAGCTGGAATTACTTACGAACACCGTCTGATTGACGATATGGTGGCTTCGGCTATGAAATGGAGCGGTGGTTTTGTTTGGGCTTGTAAAAACTATGATGGTGATGTTCAATCAGACACTGTTGCACAGGGATTTGGTTCATTGGGTTTAATGTCATCTGTTTTAGTAACTCCCGATGGAAAAACTGTAGAAGCAGAAGCAGCTCATGGAACTGTCACACGCCATTATCGCCAACATCAACAAGGAAAAGCCACTTCTACCAATCCGATTGCATCCATTTTTGCATGGACACGGGGTTTGGAACATCGCGGCAAATTAGACGAAAACAATGCGCTGATAAATTTCTGCCATAAACTGGAAGAAGTTTGTGTTGAAACTGTTGAAGCAGGCGAAATGACAAAGGATTTAGCTGTTCTTATTCATGGAGATCATGTTAGCAGCGAAAACTTTCTAAGTACTGAAAACTTTTTAGCCGCTATAAAACGAAATCTCGACAAAAAACTCGCATAATTTTAAAATGAAATTTCTAGTTAAGCCCGAAACATTATTGATTCGGGCTTTCTTTTGCTCACCCATGTATATTCTTGCTGCTAATTATACTAATTTAGCAGAGAAAACACAAATTTATTTTCGAAGGATCATCGCTCTATTTTCTGTTGTATATTTGTTCCCAAAAAATTCCATATTTCAATCAAGATTTTCTGATTAAAGTTTGATTTACCCTGAGAAAAGTGAGAACTAATACTAATATTATGTCTATCTGGTTAATATTCAAAAAGTCCACATATTAAAACAGTTTATGCACATTACTGCCGAAATGGAACACTATTTTTGTATCCTAGAATTTAGTACCATAAATTAATTGAATAATACAACCACAATGAAAAAACTCTTCATTTTCACATTTATTTTAATCGCCACCACACAAGTATGGGCACAGTCAGTTACTATTAACGAATCGGCCGGTTGGCTCGAATCTGCTTATGTAAAATGGGCTCCGGTTTCGGGTGCTACCAGCTATAATGTGTATTATAGTGGTATGGGCATTACGAACAAACAAATTGACACGCAGCTTATCCGCAGTTATGGGACTTATTTTCGTGCTGATGTATTGGGACTTGCTGCAGGTACATATACAATTAAAATAGCTCCGGTTATCTCGGGAGTAGAAGGTACAGCAACAACCACCGGAGATCTCACAGTTGTGGCGCATGACCGTAACGGTTTTGCCTTTCAGGGTGGACATATACCAAGTGCATATAATTTAGATGGGACACCGAAAACAGGTGCTCTGATATTGTATATTACTGAAAATACAAAAAACACGGTTTCAATGACCGTAACCGGTGCAACTGCTAATCCTTGTGTTGGATTACAAACTATTTTAGATGGTTTTAAGAAAGGAAAAGATACACGTCCTTTGATCGTTCGTTTTATTGGAAACATAACAGATTTGAGTTATTTGACAAATGGTGATTTATATATTTCGAATGCAAATAATGCTGCAGGTTCTTTTACGTTCGAAGGAGTTGGCGATGATGCAGTGACCAATGGTTGGAGCTTCTGTCTGAAAGCCGCTGCAAACGTTGAAATCAGAAATATTGCCGCAATGAACAATAATAGTGTTAACGGGGATGATTTTGGATTGCAACAGGATAATGATCACGTTTGGATTCATAATAATGAGATGTATTATGGTAATGCCGGGAGTGATGCCGATCAGATAAAAGGAGATGGTGCCATGGATATCAAATTATCAAGCTATGTTACCGTTTCGTATAATCACTTTGTTGACAATGGAAAATGCAGTTTGTTGGGATTAAGTGAAAACACAACAACCGGTTTATATGTAACCTATCATCACAACTGGTTTGATCATTCCGATTCCCGTCATCCCCGTGTTCGTTTTTATTCAGCGCATGTTTATAATAACTATTATGATGGAGTTGCCAAATATGGTGCCGGTTCAACCATGGGCTCTTCGTTATTTGTTGAAGGAAATTATTACCGCAATGCGAAACATCCAATGATGACTTCTTTGCAGGGAACCGATGTGTGGAATGAAACCACCTTAAAGAACGATCCAACTAATCTGGGAACCTTCTCCGGTGAAGCAGGGGGTACCATTAAGGCATACAATAATACATTTGATGCTTCAATCGGGACTAATAATATGCGTTTTGTGGCTTATGGCGATCCAAATCCTTCATTCAATATTGCCGGAGTTATTAGTTCAACCGTTGACTTTGATGCCTATTTATCAAAAACACGTGATGAACAAGTGCCTGCTACAGTGAAATCTTTCTCAGGAGCGAATACCTATAATAACTTTGATACCGATGCAACATTATATGTAAAAACATTAGTTCCCGATGCACCTGATGTAGCTAAGACCAAAACCATGCAATATGCGGGTCGCACAACTGGTGGTGATATTAAATGGACATTTACTAACACGGTAGATGATGCAGCTTATCTTGTAATTGCTCCATTAAAAGCGTTGGTAACAAATTATACGACTAAAATGGTTTTTGTTCAGGGTGAAACCGTTGCACCAGTAGGCATTCAAACACTTTCTACTCCTGCTAATAAAGATCAGGCAGTGGCAAGTGGTACCGCTATTAGTCCTATCGTATTTAGCTGGGGGGCTGATGCAACGAATGCTACTGTACTCGGATTACCTGCTTCAGGATTGACTTTTGTAAAAGATTCATTGGTTGCTAAAACAATTACTATTTCAGGAACTCCTATTTCATCTGTTTCGTATAGTATTACCACTTCAGGAACAGCAGGAACACCTGTAACAGTTTCAGGAGCAATTACTCTTAGTTCTCAAACACTTACTGCACCTTCAAACAGCAGCCAAACAGTAACGAATGGAACCGCAATAAGCACTATCGTTTACTCTTGGGGCGGTGATGCAACCGACGCTACTGTAACAGGATTGCCAGCTTCAGGTCTTGCATTTGTAAAAGATGTAACAGCAAAAACAATTACGATTACAGGGACTCCAACAGCTAC
>JBAWXD010000333.1:0-3160 GCA_037144275.1 Paludibacter sp.
TCAATACTATATGCAGGGACAAGTACCAATAAAAAATTACCAATCTCGTCAAACACCTTATTAAAAAAAGCAGATATTGCTTATAATACGGCGAGATTTGCGGTTGCAGTTGTATATTATGAAACATACATGCACAATCATTCAGATGATAAACCTGAAATTCTATCCAAATTAGCCGATTGTTATTGGCAAATGAGAGAATATGATAATGCATTTCGGATTTACAAATCGCTTTATCCAAATACAAGCAATAGTCAAAATCAGCAAATTAAATATAGAATTGCCGAGTTATATGCCCGTTACGGGTTGTACCAGCAAGCATCAGACTGGTTGAAAGATGTGCCCGGTCATCAATTAAAAGCAAAATTGTACAAAAACAAAAATGCACTGAATAAAATGAAAAAAGATTCGCTTGAATGGAAACTCGTTTATCTAAATATTAATACTCCTTATCGTGAATTTTCTCCTTTTATGGCTAATAATAGCTTGTTTTTCAGCAGTAATAAACCGCTTACACACAAAACAAAGTCATTTGGCTGGGATGGTGAGAATTATGCACATTTGTGGGAAATTCAACTGTCCAATATCGATACAACTGAAAGTAAAACTATACAAAACAACCATTTAACAAAATCAATATCCCGACAAAAAACCAATCAACTTGCGGGAATCTATGAATGTGGTGATACAAAATCTAGCATCAGTTTTAACCGCTCAATGCAAAACGAGACAACAATCAATGCTGATTTAAAGCCGGTAGGTAAAACAGTAAATGGCCTTGACAACATGTTGTTTAATGCAGGGTCGATTTCAATTGATAAAAATAATCATTTCTACTTTTCAGCGAATTACACAAAAGCAGATAAAAATGGAGTAAATAGAATTTGTATTATGGAGGGTATTCTTAGTCCTTCAGGAATAACAAATATTCAAAGATTAACTTTTGGTGATGCCAATGCATATTCGGTAATGCATCCAGCTATAAATTCAGATGGAACCCTATTGGTTTTAAGTAGCGACAAAACAAACGGTAAAGGTGGTTATGATCTCTATTATTCATTATGGAATGAAATGAATCAAAGCTGGGACACCTTAAAAGCATTAGGGAATAACATAAATACCATTGGAAATGAGGTTTTTCCGAGTATTACTCCAAACGGCTATTTGTATTTTAGTAGCGATAACTTGCCTGGTTTAGGTGGATTAGATATCTTCCGGATTCCGATTCAAGATGCCCTAAATGGAAAAGGAGAAATTGAACATCTAAGTTATCCAGTCAATAGTTCTGCTGATGATTTTGGTTGGACGCAACAAGATAGTGTGGGGCTAAAAGGATTTTTCACATCCGATAGGCTAAATAACGATGACAATATTTACAGTTTTACCTACAATCCGGTAAAATCAGTAATTCCACCCCGTAAATCCTTTTTTGAAGGCTTCGTTCTGGAAAAACAATCCTTAAAACTAATTGCTGGAGCAACTGTATTTCTTTATAATATCAAGGAAGACACTGTATATATTGCAAAAACTGACAAAACCGGTAAATATCATCTACCGGTTCGTACAACAAGCGAAGTAATTATTAAAGCTGTGGATAAAAAATACATAAGCGACTGTATATCTACGAGTATTGTGTTCGCACCTCATCCAAAAGACACAATTCAAAATGCTCCACGCGATTTATTGCTCGACAAATTTAAGGTTGGTTTCAAATGGAAGCTCAGCAATATTCATTACGATTTTGACAAGTGGAACATACGCGCCGATGCTGCGCCAATTCTGGACAGCGTAGTCATGATATTAAACGAAAACCCGATTACCATTGAATTGGGTTCACACACCGACTCCCGTGGATCTTTTAAATACAACGAACGATTGTCGCAACATCGTGCTGAATCTGCTGCAGCCTATCTTATTCAACACGGTATAAATACCCAACGAATTACCGCCAAAGGCTATGGTGAATACCAATTGCTGAATCGATGCTCGGATGGTGTGCCTTGCAGCGATGCAGAACATCAAGCTAACCGTCGTACGGAAGTAAAAGTTACGGGTTATACAACTCCTCAAAAAGTGTCAGAGAGTATTAATCCGGACAAATTTAAAGATAAATCAGTTATCAATAAAAATCAATTGCCAACAGATTTTTTTGAGGGATGTAAATTACCATAAAAAAACTTCAGGGCTTTGAAATTGCGTAAACCTCCTCAGACATTTTAGTTTGAAAAGGTTTTTTATATTAATCAACAATTAGCAAAAATGTGATATAAAAAAAATAAATCTAAAAAAATGTATTTTTTGTTTTTTAGATAAAATTACATAGAAATAAAACAATATCCTAACTGATTATTGCGAATTGTAACCAATTTCAAGTAAAAGCTTGAAATTTACGTATCAAATCATTGTAATTTTGGAAGTTATCTTAATTACAGAAATTATTCTTTAATAGCTAGTTTTCAGACAATTAACCACATATAATTAAATTAATAATTTTTAATACTGCAATTTTTCTTTAATTCATTTATTTGATATTCTGATATTTAGCTATTATTGATTAATAATATATTGACAATTTAATTCATATTAGTTCTAAATTAGAGTCATGAATACTATAAAAGTGATAGCATTCATGAAATTTCCAATACATTTGCTGAAATTTTTCTTTAATCAATGAGAATCAACTCTAAAATACGCTACGGTTTACGCACTATCATTGAAATTGCTAACCACACTGATCCAAACGGTGTGTTGCAAAAGGATATAGCAAAAAACCAACATATTTCGTTGAAATACCTGGATAGTATTATCTCATCGTTGAAAATTAAAGGTTTGGTTGCAAATTCAAAAGGACGTGGCAGTGGCTACATTTTGACCCGTGAGCCTAAGGATATTAGCATGTTGGACATTTATACAGCTTTTGAGCAAATTGTTGTGGTTGAATGCATTAACAACATGAGCCTTTGTGACAGGAATTCACACAATTGCAAAGCTCAAAATTACTGGATGGAATTTAATATTGAATTCCGGAAAATTTTGCTTAGAAAGACATTGGCACAGGTTTTACAGGAAACGCATTATGAATGTAATGATGCTTTGATTGAAATGCCCATAATTAGTGCTTAATTCTTGCTATTTTTTTTGTTAATCAATGCTACCAATG
>JBAWXD010000334.1:0-3160 GCA_037144275.1 Paludibacter sp.
TAAGTGAAAACTGCAAAGTACGTGGAATTGGCGTAGCTGTCATGGTTAAGGTATCCACATTCACTTTCATTTCCTTGAGTTTTTCCTTAACAGTTACACCAAATTTTTGTTCCTCGTCTATGACAAGCAAACCTAAATCTTTGAATTTTATACTTTTACCAACGAGCTTATGCGTTCCGATAATAATGTCGATTTCTCCTTTAGCAAGGCGATCCATTACTTCTTTCGTTTGGGTTGATGTGCGGGCACGACTCAGGTAATCTACTGTTACCGGAAAATCTTTGAAACGGTCTTTAAAAGAATTATAGTGTTGAAGAGCCAAAACGGTAGTAGGGACAAGAACTGCCACCTGTTTTCCATCCGTAGCAGCCTTGAAAGCCGCACGCATAGCTACTTCGGTTTTACCGAATCCAACATCACCACACACCAGTCTGTCCATCGGCAGAACAGATTCCATATCTTTTTTTACATCTGTCGTGGCTTTTACCTGATCGGGGGTATCTTCATAAATAAACGATGCTTCCAGTTCCTGTTGCAAATAACTATCCGGCGAATACTGGAATCCCTTTTCGGCTTTGCGTTTGGCATAAAGCTTAATAAGCTCACGTGCAATATCTTTCACCTTCGATTTGGTGCGTTCTTTCAATCTTTCCCATGCCCCAGAGCCCAGTTTATTGATGCGGGGAGCTTCACCTTCTTTGCCTTTGTACTTTGAAATACGGTGAAGAGCGTGTATGCTTACAAATATAATGTCATCATCTTTATAAATCAACTTGACCATTTCCTGTATTTTGCCGTTTACATTGGTTCTAACCAATCCTCCAAACTTACCAACACCATGGTCGACATGCACCATATAATCGCCTATCTGGAACTGATTCAGTTCTTTAAGTGTCATTACTACCTTACCCAGACGTGTTTTATCCGTTTTAAGCTGGTATTTATGGAAACGGTCGAAGATTTGATGGTCAGAAAAGCAGACTAGTGATAAATCGTGGTCAATAAAACCTTCGTGTAGCGTATTTTTTATAGATTGAAAGCTGATTTCATCGCCCCTGTCGGCAAAAATAGCCGCAATTCGATCGGTTTGCTTCACACTATCGCTCATAATGTAAAGGTTATAGCCTTCAACTAATTTTTGATGTAAATTAGAAGCAACCAAATCGAAGTTCTTATGAAAAATAGGCTGTACTGAAGTATTAAAGGAGATTGAGGTTTTGTGTTGAAAAAAGGACCTTTCAGCCCATTCAATTTTACGGAATTTCTCCACTTGTTCAATAAAGTCTTCGCCCGTAATATTCGTTTTCTTCAAATGTGGTGTTACATTTTCAAACTCATTGGCCTTGACTAGCAATTCATTATAAAGTTGATTTATTCTTTCACGCACAAAAGATACATTCGTAAAGCTAAACAGGCTATTCGCAGGTATAAAATCAAAAAACGAAACAAACTTAACCAGCTTATCATGTTGAAAATCAGGAATTATAACAATTTCAGTAACTTTTTCATTTGATAATTGAGTTTCAATGTCAAAAATGCGGATTGATTCAACTTCATCTCCAAAAAAGTCGCATCTATACGGCAATTCATTCGCAAATGAAAAGATATCAACAATGCTACCACGCACTGAATATTGTCCCGGTTCATAAACAAAGTCAACTCGCTGAAAACCATACTCGAGTAACAATTCCACGACGAAATCAATGCCTAAAATTGAACCAACATTCATTCGCAACATACGACTTTGCAAACTTTCAGGCGAAACGACTTTTTGATGCAATGATTCAGGCGAAGTTACGATAATACAGGGCTTATTGGTGTTAGCCAATCGATTCAACACTTCGGTGCGTAAAATCTCATTAGCTGTATCAAGTTGAGTGAGTTTAATCGCTTTTTTGAATGCAGAAGGGAAATAAAACAGATCTTCGGTTGATAGTATTTGTTTTAAATCGTTATACAAATACGCAGCAGCCTCAGCATCATCAGCAATAATTATATGATTCTGAGGATCAGCTTTAAAGAGTGAAGCAATTACGAGGGCAGATGAAGAACCACTCAAACCATAAATTTTTAGATTTGGTTCAAGTGAAGTCAGCCAGTTTTGTACCTGCTTAATCTGCGGGTGTAAGCTGTAAAGTTGTTGAAAATCAGTAAGAATCAATATTCAATTTTATCTTCAGTTTTTGTCCAGTTCTCAAAAGCTTTAATCGCTTCATCAGGCAATAGCTGAATGGTTTTCACTTTTCTATTTTCAGGTTTCAGTTCAATTTCGTCATAAATAAATGAATCATCAAAACCAATCATTTTTGCGTCAGTTTTTGTATTACCAAAATACATTTTATCCAGATGAGCCCAATAAACTGCTCCAAGACACATTGGACAAGGTTCACATGAAGTATAAATCTCACAACCGCGTAAATCAATTGTTCCCAGTTTCTTTGAAGCCTTGCGAATGGCGTTCACTTCTGCATGTGCAGTCGGATCGGTAGTAGAAGTGACACGATTTACACCTGTCGAAACAATTTTTCCATCCTTTACTATCACAGCTCCGAAAGGGCCACCACCCTTAGTTATATTTTCAATTGACAAAGCAATAGCTTTGCGCATAAATTTCTTTTTGTAATCCATATTCTTCGAAATAATAAAGCTTGCAAAGATACAATTTATTTGAGTATTACTATATTGTTCATCAAAAAATCGATATCAGGGTTATTATGAAGTTTTAATGATATTTTTTTTAATGAAGCAATAGAAAATATATTATTTAACACGATCAAGAGTTTTATTAATTATTATATTATTTTTTCATATTAATGGCCAAATCAATATGATTACGTAAATTTATAAGACCCTTAGATTACAAAATGTAAACATATTGTTTCCTTGAAACCTTAGATTATTCGATATTAGTTGAATTACTTATAAATTGTTGATAAATATTCATTCGAATGACATAGCCCTTAACACTAAAAATCTTATATTTGCCAAAATTTAAAATAAAATTAAAATTAGGTTTAATTAATTCAACAACTTTATGAAAAAAGTCTTTTCTTTTTTTGTTGTGATTATGATTGCTCAGCTTTCGTTTTCACAAGTATTGCTAAAGGGAATTGTGGTGGATAAAACTACCAACGAATCTCTTGTAGGAGTAAGTGTAATG
>JBAWXD010000335.1:0-3149 GCA_037144275.1 Paludibacter sp.
GGGATAGAAACTCTTTAACTTGTTTCATTGGATTTTTTTGCATTTTTGAAGTAAATCCATTAGGAACCCCTATGTTATATACACTCATTTTTTCTCTAATACCATATAAATATCCATATTTTGATAAAAATAACATCAAGGGCATATCTCCAGTAGTCGATTTAAGATACCATTCGGGATAAATAACTGGTAAGTTTTTTGTTCGAAAAACAATACTGGCTGTAGGCACAAACCATGGAAGAACAATCAAATCAGACGTATTAAACAAATTCTTAAAAAACGGTATTTTTTTTTGTTTTGTTTTACCAGTATTTAAATTATGTATATCAGCTTCATGAAAGCATAGTACACATTTAGGTTGCATTTCTAATATATCTACTTGTTTTTGTAATTTTAACTCATCTGTCCAATAATCATCTCCTTCGCAAATTGCAATATATTTCCACGAGCCATAGGAAAAGTAATATCTGTCCAAATGTTTACATCCAGTTTCGAATACTGGTTTATATTTTGATATATGTTTACAAATAAATAAGGATATTTTTCTTCATATTCTTTGGCAATTTCAGCGGTTTTATCAGTTGAAGCGTCATCATGTACTATAATTTCGAATGGAAAATTTGCTTTCTGCATTACAAACCCATCAAGAGCTTCTCTTATGAAGTTTTCATGATTATAAGTCGTGCAAATTATGCTAACCAAAGGAATTTTATCGTTCATCTCAAAATGGGAATTAAAATGTAATTATACGTTTCCAATTTTTTATTATAGTATAAATGAACATATTCTATCTATATCCATGTCACTTAACTCTACATAGATCGGTAAACAAAGTACTTGTTTTGCAATCATAGTTGAAATAGGCAAGTTAGCAGATAGGGAAGAAGGCAAGGTTCGATAAGGCTCAAAATCACTTATTAAGGGATAAAAATATCTGCGCGGAAATATATTATTTTCTTTGAATCTTTCATACAATGAATCACGGCTTAACCCATAATCAACTTCGTCAATTAATATTGGAAAATATGAATAACCGTGATTAATTCCTTCCATATCAGAAATAAAGCGAATTCCCTTTACATTTTTCAAGCTATTCTGATAATTTTCGGTAATAACTTTACGTTTAGCTATAAAAGCGTCAATATACTTAAGTTGCAATAAACCATAAGCAGCCTGTAATTCATTTAATTTTGCATTTATACCTGGTTCTTCTACAACTGTTTCTCCACGAAAACCAAAGTTCTTCAGATTGTCGATGTGATGTTTCATTTCCTGTGAGTGACAAATAATTGCACCTCCTTCAATAGTACTAAATACTTTGGTGGCGTGAAAACTTAAAACAGACATATCTCCAAAATTTAATATTGAATTACCATCTTTTTTAACTCCGAAAGCATGAGCTGCATCATAAATTACTTTCAAACTATATTTATCGGCAATACGCTGAATTTCATCAACCTGACATGGGTTACCATACACATGTACTGGCATAATGGCGGTAGTTTTAGCTGTAATTGCAGCTTCAATTTTTGCCGGATCTAAGTTCATATACTCCGGTTCAATATCAACAAAAACCGGGGTGATTTTATTCCACCAAAGTGAATGTGTGGTAGCTACAAAACTAAAAGGAGTAGTAATTACTTCACCTTGAATATTCAAAGCTTGTAAAGCTGAAATTAAAGCCAATGTACCATTAGAAAATAATGAGATGTATTTTACCCCTAAATATTCTGCTAATTGCTGCTCTAATTGTTGATGTAAGGGCCCGTTATTAGTTAACCATTTATTGTCCCAAATTTCTTCTAAATAGGGTAAAAATTCTTCCAATGGTGGAAGACAAGGTTGTGTAACTGTTATCGGTTTTTCAGTATTTTTCATCAACTTATTTCTTTTTTATTATGGAAAAACATATCTCTTTAATTTCCAAATATTCCGGTAGTTTTATACTTTCATAAATTATCAAAAATAAGAGAAGTCCAGTTATGCACTGTAAAGGCAGAATTATCCAAACCGAATAATGCAAAAAAGTAAAGCCCCACATAATTGCAGCTACAATAAGTGAGACAATAAAAGTAGGTAATATATCTTTTATTTGTAACCACACTGAATAGTTTATCAAACGAGAAGTATAATAGTTGTTGAAAAAATAGGCAACAAAAGAAATAAATACACTTCCCCAAAGCATGATATTTATACCATAAAATATTCCAAGAGCAATTGGAACAACAGCGATAATTTTTTTAATAATTTCTAATTTAAGAAATAAGTCAGAACGACCCTTGACTTGTAAAATATTTAAATTTATTGCATGCAAAGGATAAAGCATTCCAGCAAAACAAATTATCTGAAGGTAACCAACTGCAGGTAACCACTTTACTCCAATTAGGATCAAAATCAATGGTTTTGCTACTGCTGCAAGACCCATCATGAAAGCAAAAGCTATCAACATTGTAGACCTTATTAATCGTTGAAAAGCTAATTTCAACCTATTTGCCTCATCCTGGATACTACTCAAAGCAGGGTAACTTACCCTTTGGACTATTGATGTCAGATTACTCGAAAATATTGAATTAAATTGCTCAGCATTAGAATATTGACCAAGTAATTCAGCGGAATAGTATCTTCCGATAATCAAATAATATATATTTCGATAAATTGTATCAATAAGTCCAGACAATAACAACTTAGAACCAAAGCCAAAAAGATCCTTAAAACTTTGCTTAGAAAACTCCCATAATGGTCTCCAGACATTAAAAACCCATAATAAAATAGTATTTATTATTTGTCTTGATATTTGTTGTCCGACCAAGCTCCAAACTCCAAATTGAAATAATGCTAGCCCTATTCCAATGATTCCACTTAATATAGAAGAAACAAGTGATATTTTTGTTTGTGTTTTAAAATTGATATTTTTAACGAGAATAGTCCGTTGAATTATTGCAAATGAATTAATGATTAACAATAATCCCATTACTCTTGTCACACTCAATAATATAGGCTCTTTATAAAACTTACTTATTGCGGATGCGCAAAAAAATAAAATTAAATAAAGAACAACTCCCAAAAGTAGATTAAAATAAAATACTGTGTTATAGTCTATTTGTTTAACATTTTTTTTTCTAATCAATGCATTTGAAAAACCACTGTCT
>JBAWXD010000336.1:0-3074 GCA_037144275.1 Paludibacter sp.
TATGATAGCAGATAAAGTACATGCATTGGAATATGAGTATTTTCCGAAATTGATTGGAGAAATATGGGGAAATGACCAAAAGAGAAGTTAGCCAATCTCTATCGAGTTTCACTTACCAAATTAAAGTGTGAACTACAATAGGCACAATAGAAAAAATGAAATCATAAAAAAAGTAGGCTTACTGAAGACAAATACTTACAACAGTCTAATATCTAATTCATTTTGAGCCGCAAAACGAAAGGTTAAAGCAATAAGGAGTATTGATTTTGTGAACTATTGTACCTATCGTGGTTAATAATACTTCATGTTATATTTTAGCAAAGTAGTAGTATAAAAAATAACCGACAGCTCAGCTTATGCTTTGATGTCGGCTATTTTTTTTGATGGTTAGATATAATACTTGTCAGTATTTATTTTCCCGAAAGTTTCATTTATCTTTATGTTGGTATTTTATAATAGCCTAAAAACTCAAATATAAGCTATTAGATTTAAAACAAAATGCAATATTGATAATTAAGTGATTTACATTTGTGTATTAATGACTGTAGTAATGACAATAAATACTATTATATAAAGCAATCCAATAAGCACTGATGTTTCGAGTAATTCTAAGAAATATATCTCATTTCTAGTCTTATCCATAATATTATCGAATTATTAAAGTGGTAGAAAAATTATCCTCTAAAGTAGCTCCATTTGCTACATAAGTACCTGTAGGAACATCTGTTGCAATAGATGTTGTGCCATTTGCCTTAAATTGGTGGATTTTTACCATGCGTCCAGTTTTGACGTTGTACAGCTTCAAATCACCTTTCTGTTTTGAAATATTTTCAACCACAATTGTTTTATTATTACTGTAGATATTCAATTTTTTATTGTGGTCTTTTTTATCTTTATCATCCGATTTTGAATCTTTGTCTTTTTTGTCATTTGGAGTAACAACGGGTACAACAGGTGGAACTACAACTGGAGGAACAACTACAACTACAGGAGGGACAACTGGGTCGACTACTGGCACTACTGGATCAACAACTACAACAATTGGATCTGGTACGGGTACAACTACAACTACTGGAGTAGGATCACTCGTCACAATTTTAAATCTTTTAACAGCGACATCGGAAGGTGAGGCGGTGAAAGTGTATTGTGTACCTGTAGCATAAATATTGACAATTTTGTTGGCTACCGAATCAATCAAATAGAGTTGTTGGTATTGATCCTCTAAAGTTTGATTGGTGAATGTAAGGGTGTATTCAGTATCAGCACCTGGTTTGAATGCAATATAAGTATTGTTGAAATCTGGAATGGCATCAATTTGGAAATTACCTGCAGCTTCTGCAGCATAAAGTTGAACGGAGGCACTAGAGGCAATCATTTTGAATCCATCCCATCCGTTATCAAATCCGCTAGTACATGTTGGTATAGAAACCAACCACATTTGATCAAATGATTGTGCACCTTTCACTACAATGTAAGTGTTGATAACTGCAAAACTTTGTTGCATTACTAAAAAACTACCTAACACTACTAAAAACGATTTAAAAGTTGAAGTTTTCATAATACTGAATTTTTAATGAGAATTAATATGACTGTTGAATAAGTAGAATAATTGTTACGATTAATCTTGCAACAAACATAAAAAAAAATTTTTATTGGGTTGATATTTACAATAGTCCGTTAGACTTATAGTTAAATCATTGAAAATCAACAAATTAACTCGATTTTTATTTGGTTAATCCACTGAAAATCAGTACCTTTATAGATTACACCACATAATTTATAATGTATGATTTTCAGAGAAATTAACTCTTTTTCTTTAGTTGTTAAAAATGTTTTGTCTAAGACCACAAAGCTCAATAAATGGAGACGTGACTTTTTAACAGAGATTTTTATGTTGTATATGGTTATTCCAAATCGTATCAACTTTAAACAAATGGGTAGATACAGTGATTATGGAGAACAAAGATTTCGTAATCAGTTCAAACAAAAATTTGATTTTATGGAATTCAATCGTGAACTCACTTCAACTTATTTTGGCCAACGTATTGCCATTGCATTTGACCCAAGCCATATTGAAAAGTCAGGCAAGAAAACAGCTTACCTAGCCTGTTTCTGGTCAGGTTCTGAACAAGCAGTAAAAAAAGGTCTTGAGATTTCAGAGATAGCTGTTATAGATATAGACCTTCACCAGTCATTTCATTTGGAAGCCATTCAAACGACACCACCAAAAACATTAAAGACTGTTTCTATGACTTTAATTGACTGGTATTCTGACATTTTATGCTCTAGAAAAGAAGAGCTTCAAAAAATATCTTCAATTGTTGTAGCAGATGCATATTTCTCGAAAATAACTTTTGTAAATCCACTCATAGATGCTGGATTTCAATTGATAAGTAAATTAAGAGGCGATGCAAATCTGCGTTATAAATTTACGGGTGAATACTCTGGATCAGGCAGACCGTCTCAGTTTGCCGGGAAAATTAATCTTAATAATCTAAACATGGACATATTTACAGAGTTCCAATTCACTGAAGACACAAAAGGGTTTTATGCCGTGGTAAATTCAAAATCATTAAAAAGAGATATACTTCTAATCGTTGAACGTAAAACAGACAAAAAAGGTAAAATAACACAAAGACTCATTTTCTCGACAGATATAAAAATGGATCCGAAAGAGGTTTTGGAGTATTATCATTGTAGATTCCAAATGGAATTTGATTTCAGAGATGCCAAACAAGCTACTGGATTGAATCATTGTCAAGCCAGAGATTTAGACAAACTCTATTTCCACTTTAACACATCGCTTACCACAACCAATATAGTCAAAGCAATACATCTATCAGATGAAAAAAATCGAAATAAACCGTTTTCTATTTCAGACTATAAAGTGCTGTATCACAATGCATTTATGCTAAATCGATTTATAAAGGCTTTCGGCATTAAACCGAATGCCTTTAAAAGTCACCACCATGTCAAAGAGCTACTCTATTACGGCGTTAAATCCGCATAGTATTAATATTTTTCGGTATAGGCGTTTAGGTCGCTGTGATTTTAAATAAAATAGCTACTTTTGT
>JBAWXD010000337.1:0-3070 GCA_037144275.1 Paludibacter sp.
ATGTTAATAGATTTATAAATGGATTTAAAAAAAAACAGGAGATGCAGAAAATGAATTTTTAAATTTAACATGCAAATATAATATTTTAATTTAAAATTTTAGCTATTGGAAACAAATTATGAAAATAAAAAAGCCCGAAACTATTAAAATAGCGTCAGGCTTTAAAATTACATTCTAAAATTTATCAGATTATCAGCATGGCATCACCATACACACCAAATTTGTATTCCTCTTTAATGGCTGTTTCGTAGGCTTTCATAATTAAATCATAATCGCCAAATGCAGCTGTAAGCATAATCAACGTAGAATAAGGCAAATGGAAATTGGTAATCAGGGCATTAGCTACCGTAAAATCATAAGGAGGAAAAATAAACTTATTAGTCCAGCCATCGTATGGTTTGATTTTTCCTTCCGTGCCAACCACCGTTTCTAACGAACGCATAACCGTTACTCCTACAGCGCAAATACTCCGATTTTCATCGTGTGCTTTATTCACTATTTGAGCTGTATCAACCGTAACCGACATCTGTTCAGAATCCATTTTATGTTTAGTCAGATCTTCCACATCAATTTCTCGGAAATTTCCAAGACTCATGTGTGAGGTAACAAAAGCAGATTCAATTCCTTTGATTTCCATACGTTTAAGCAATTCACGACTGAAATGCATACCGGCTGCAGGAGCTGAAACAGCACCTTCATTTTTGGCAAAGATTGTTTGAAAGCGCTCAGCATCTTCCGGTTCAACCTGTCGGGAAATATTTTTAGGAAGTGGAGTCTCACCTAAATTAAATAATCCTTTTTTAAACTCTTCGTGTGTTCCGTCGAACAGAAAACGCAATGTACGTCCACGGGAAGTTGTATTATCTATCACTTCGGCCACAATGGAGTCATCTTCACCAAAATAGAGTTTATTACCGATCCGGATTTTACGTGCCGGTTCAACCAAGACATCCCAAAGGCGCATTTCGTGGTTTAATTCACGAAGTAAAAACACTTCAATTTGAGCACCTGTTTTTTCTTTATTTCCAAACAATCTGGCCGGAAATACTTTAGTATCATTAAAAACAAACAAATCATGTTCGTTGAAATACTCAAGCACATCTTTGAATGTACGGTGTTCAATTTCTCCGGTTTTGCGATGCACCACCATCAAACGTGATTCGTCACGATGTTTTGCCGGATATTGTGCAATTAATTCCTCCGGTAACTTGAATTTAAACTTAGATAACTTCATAATTTTTGTTTTTATATTTTATGTCATCAGACAACAGTTGTCAGTCTACAGAATCCAGTTGTCATTTTAAAATTTCATTTTCAATATGCTGAACCAAATCATCAATTTGCCAGCAATTTTCGATCTTAACATCCCCAATCCGGGTGCGTTCCAATGCTATCAAATGAGCACCACTTCTTAGTTCAAGTCCAATATCACGAGCCAACGCACGTATGTAAGTTCCTTTACTGCAAACTACTCTGATTTTCAGAATAGGCAAACTAAAGTCCAATACCTCAATCTCATCTATAACCAGCAACTTCGGCTTAAGTTCAACTTCCTGACCATCGCGGGCATAATCGTAAGCACGTTTACCATCCACTTTTACTGCAGAATAAACCGGTGGTACTTGCCAAATCTCGCCTTTAAACTTTGGAATAATACTTTTAACCAGTTCAAGAGTAATATGTTCGGTTGGATAAATGCCGTCAACCGGCAATTCCAAATCGAATGATGGCGTGGTTGCACCAAGTTCCAATGTTGCAATATATTCTTTTGTCTGATACTGAAAACTCTCAATCAGTTTAGTTGATTTTCCGGTACAAATAATCATTACACCGGTAGCCAAAGGATCGAGCGTTCCGGCATGACCCACTTTTAATTTTTTGATATTCAGTGTTTTTTGCATTCTCCAGCGAAGTTTACTCACCAAATTAAACGAAGTCCAGTTTAATGGTTTCGTAACATACAACACTTCACCCTGTACAAAATCCATCCGTACTTATTTTGCAAATGCGCTTAAATCGGCACCGAAAATAATCAGACCTAAAATAATTGCCCCAACAATTACACGATAATACCCAAAAAGCTTAAAGCCATTTTTAGTCAAAAATGCAATAAATCCTTTGATGGCTACAATCGCTACTAAAAATCCAATAACATTTCCAAGTGCCAGAATAGAGATATTGTGTTTTGTCAGAATCTCAGGAGTTTCTTTATAAGCATCCCATAAACTCTTGGCAAACGCTCCGGCCAAAGTCGGAACAGCCAGAAAGAATGAAAACTCAGCTGCGGCTTTACGGGTCAGTTTTTGTTGCATACCCCCAATAATGGTAGAAGCACTTCGGCTTAAACCCGGCAGAACGACAGCTAACACCTGGAATAAACCAATCATCAGTGCATTTTTATTGCTCACCTTTTCTTCCGATTCGATGGTTGGGTTTTTGAACCAGCTATCCACAAAAATCAGAATAATTCCGCCAAAAAACATGGTGCAAGCGATAAACAAAGGAGTTCCAATCATTGCATCGATATGTTTTTTAAACAAAACACCTAACACAGCTGCAGGAATAAAAGCAATAATCAACTTTACATATAATTGCAATTTTGTGAAATCAAAAAACTTTCGCCAATAAAGAATGATAACTGAAAGAATCGTTCCAAACTGTATATTTTCGATAAACAACTTGGTAAAATCGCTTTTTTCAATGCCCATAAAAGCTGAAACCAGTGCCATGTGACCGGTTGATGAAATAGGCAAAAACTCAGTCAATCCCTCAACAATTGCCAAAATAATAGTATGCAGAATGCTCATTATTCTTTTGTTTTTGGTTTATATAAAATAGCAAAAATGATAGATATAAATCCAAACAATGAAATCATTGGACCAACTGTTATTCTGCGAAAGCTGAAAATATCGGGGTTAAACTCCTTAATGGTTGAAGAACCTGACATTAAAATAAAACCAAGAACGATAATGGCAAAGCCAATGACAATCAATAGCATATTGATTTTGCCAAACATAAATTTTTTGTCGTTTTCCATATTTTTCATTTATAAATTGTTGTTGTAATTGGA
>JBAWXD010000338.1:0-3040 GCA_037144275.1 Paludibacter sp.
GTGGGAAAGCCGTTCCACTATTTACTGATACATTAAGTAACCCGTAACCGGCACCGTAGTAGAACCGTACAATATATTTCCCGGCACTTGACACATTGATATTACTGAATGTAAGCGTTCCTCCTCCATTATAATCAATATAATCGGAACCTGTTACATCTTTCAATCCTGTAAGATAATCTGATACATTTTTAGCATAATAAAAATGAGACAACCAAAAATCGTTAGGACCATAGGTGGCAGCATCATATATGGTAGTTGAGTACCAATAAAAACCTGTTTTGGTTGCTGTTCCAGAATTTGTAACACTTATGCTTCCCGACACAGCACCTGTTGCAACTACTGCTGTAATTGATGTGGAACTAACCACTGAATACGATGCTGCTGCCACTCCACCAATACTAACAGCCGTAGCGCCAGTGAAATTTGTTCCGGTAATAGTAACTGTTCCACCAGTTTTTTGATTTGTTGGTGTAAATGACGTAATTGTTGGGGCGACAACTGCATTTGCATTCATAATAGATAAGCAACATACCACTAATAAGGTGTACATTCTCATAAGTAATTGTGTTTTCATTGTTTTCATTTAAAATTAGAATTTATAAATTTTGTATGTGCAAAGATATATTTGTAAATACAAATCATTGAAAATATTCCGTTCAATTAATACTATATTTGCGTCAAATTTCATTCTATTGAATTTATAGGTGTGGTTTCAACTAAGAATCGAAGATTTTTAATACTTTGTCTGTTAATCTTATATGTCTAGTTAATGAAATATTTACTCCTTTATATTTCAATTCTTATCAATCTAACAGAAATATATCTGTTATCAGAAATCTTATTGAGAAAGCAGAAATAAAACCTTTTTGAATTTCTATTGCAATTTATTCAAACCAAATTACAGCTCTTTTATTTTAATATTCTTAAACCAAACTTCATTTCCATGATCCTGCAACAAAATATTTCCTTCTGCTGCTTCACCAAAGTTTGGCCACATTGAATATTTGCTGTAATTTACCAATGCTCTCCACATCTGCGTACCACGTTCATATTCAACTATTTTTACATCGTTCAAATAATGTTCTACTTTATTTCCTTTCACCACAATTCGTGCTCTATTGAAAAACCCCTTGCGAAACGGTTTATCCTCAGGTGCAGGAATTAAATCGTAGAGTGAACCTAACATACGATTACCTTTAACACCTAATTTGGCATCAGGATGGAGCTTGTCATCCAAAATCTGAAATTCACATCCAATAGAAGATCCTTCACCCTTTTTTAATTCTGTATCAACAAAGTATTTAATCCCACTATTGGCACCATCAGTAATTTTAAAATCGACGCAAAGCTCAAAATTTTTATATTTTCTAATTGTAACGATATCGCCACCATTTCCAGCTTCACGACCATCTGCTTTCATTACTTTTAAAATTCCATCACCCATTTCCCACCCTTTTGATGGAAATTCTTTCAATTTAGCCCCACGCCATCCATCATTGGTTTTTCCATCCCAAAGTAATTTCCAACCCATTGCCGATTCTTCTTCGGAAATGCTATTATCAATGCAATTAGCTTGGAAAATTTCATTTTTATATGGCGTTTTCACATTTTGCAGTTCTTGTGTACAAATACGAATATTTTTCCACCGAACAGTTTTACCTTCATCTTCTGGTTTGCTGATGGCATGAACCTGCAAAGCAATAAAACCACTGGCGGTCATATTATCAAGCAAATTGGCACAGGGAATCCCATTTAACCAGGTACGAATACTCATTCCAATGGCTTCGATGCGAACCTTGTTCCATTCACCAGCTTTGTATGCTGTTTTTGCACTTGGATTTATTGTTAATGGATACAACCATCCACGGCGAGCCTCATCGTAAATTCCACCGCTCCAAGCTCTTCTTGATGGATCAATTTCATATTGATAGCCATGCACACGACCGTCGTTGTATTCCTTTAAACTGTGGCTACGAAACTGTATTCCTGAATTTAAACCTTCATCAACTTTGTACTCCAATTCGAGAATGAAATCGCCATACATTTTTTCGGTAGCTAAAAAAGTATTGGGCGTATTCAACTTTGAGGTTCCAATAATAGCACCATCTTTCACAACATATTCTGCTGTTCCATTGAGTTTTTTGAAGCCTTTCAGGTTCTTTTCATTAAAAATGCTTTCCCATTTTTCCTGAGAGTAACAAGCAACTGCAGCAACTGTCATTGCGAACAAAATAAAATTCAGTTTCTTCATTTTTGATATATTTATTAGTTAATTTATTTTATGCTTTTAAACATTGTAATTACCATTTAATTTCTTTTGCATTATAGAGAGAAAGTAGCATTTCTTTTTCTTCTTGTTCTGCCACATAAAGTGCAGTTGAAAGCACTTCGCCAATAGCAGGGTCGGCTGTAATTACTGAAAATTCAACACTTTTTTCAATGGCTTTACCGTTAATTGGATGTATTACAGGCCATTGTGTTTGCTCTTTATTGCCCGATGTGGTTAAACATTCATCAAAAAGAATACATTCCGATGTGGAATTCGATTCTGGTTGGCTTAACTTCCATCCCCGACCATAAGGGTGATTGCCCATCGCGAGAATAGAACTGTTGCCCATATTAATCAAAGCATTATTAATGTTTTCATTTTTAAGTAGTTCCTTTATGTATCGCAATGAATAACCTTTAATATAACCCGACAAATCTAACTGAACATCAGAATGCAAGAATTTTATTGCCTGACTTTCTACGTTCAAAAATATATTGATTGCCCCAAACCGAAAATTATTTAGCGAATTTACAGTAATGTCAAAATAGCCCAAGGTTTGTATGTTATATAACTGACATTCAGAAAGTAGCACAAAAAACTCACTCGAAACCAACATTTCTTCATTAAATGCGGTTTTATTTATACAACTAATTTCACTTTCGGGATTAAATCTGTTTGTCAGCAATTCAATTCTGTTAATTTCGTCTTTTATCTTTTCAGCAATTCTGGGTAAATCATCCCTTGTGTCGTCATCATAAATCAAAATGT
>JBAWXD010000339.1:0-3017 GCA_037144275.1 Paludibacter sp.
TGTTTTTTTTATTGTATTATAACTTATCAATCCATTGTTTCCACGAGTACTAATAGCTTGAGAGCCATTCAATCCATAATACTGTCCGGGAATTATGCCAATATTTGAAATTCTATTATTGGTTATTTGATATAATGAAGTACTGTAATAGATGTATATTCCCATAGCGTTACAATCCCGAATAGAATTGTTATCAATTATACAGCCCGTTCCAGCTTCGAGATCAATACCATTATTACCACAAAAAGAAATATGACAGTTTTGAATATTGCAATAATCAGATGATCCAGTATTATATACTGCATTATTTATTGCACCTGTCAAATTGAGATTATCCAAGGTTATATAATCGTAAGCACCACTGTTAATAACCAAGTTGTTTGATGTAGCAACCTGAACAACTTTCGTATTTGGGTCAACCGTTCCAAAGTACATATAGAATTTTCCTGTACTCGTATTATGATACCATTCTCCGTAAGTGGTCAGCGTTCTCAAATCATTCATAATAAAATAACCGCAACCAGCTTCAGGTGCTTGAGATGTTCCTAAATTCGAAAACGTTAACACGTCTCCTACATGATTTGTAATTGTTGCCCTATCAAGAGTCCAATCATTTTTTCGGATTGCGAGTCCTGCACCTTTCCAATTGATTGTTGTACCTAATCCAACATCGGTAATCGAAGTGCTGCTTGCATACTCATACTTCATAAATCCTGTTTCAGGGTAACGTCCCATTCCAACCTGCTTTCCATCGATTGTTACCATATTGGTTAGAGTAGAACCCGAAATTACTTTTGAATAAATACCACCTCCTTCATTTGTCCATCCAGTGATAGTCGTAAATCCGGTAATAGTTGGTTTGGCACCAGTACCATAAGCACTCAAGGTAATGGGACTTACACTTGTGCCTGATTTTTGAATGATAATAGTACCATAAAAAATATCACCTCTATTAAAAAAGATGGTGCTTCCTTCCGAGATGTTGGAAAGTATAGCATTTACTTTGGAAATGCTCTGCCACGCAGAAGCAGCAGTTAAACCGTCAGCTCCATCATTACCAGTGGCAGAAACATAGTAATTAGTTGCATCTATCTTGTTTGGTATTAATAAACTGAGGAATAGTATGAAAATAACAAGCGAATGAGTGTGTGTGAGAAAATTTCTTTTTGTGTTCATTTTTTTATGATTAATTGAAAATCAATTTAAGGTTAGTTATAGTAATGAAATTCTTTTAGAAGTACTTCCAATATTCATTTCTATATCGTTATATAACAATAAATCAAATCTTTATAAATTTATTAGTTACAAAGTTATTGCCTTGCCCAATTTTTACAAAGTAAATACCCTGAGATAGGGTTGAAGAATCAACAACCGTTTTTATTGCTATTTTGCCATTTAAAACAACCTGTCCTGTTGAATTCAATATCTCAAAGCCATGACTTTCGTTATCTCCATTAATTTCAATACTAAATTGATTGGAGATTGGATTAGGATAGAATTTAACTTGATTTTTATCATTATTAATACTTTCAACCCCGGTGCCGGTATATTTCATTAAAACGACCGAACTGAAAGGTTTTAACGTAACAGAACCATCATAGATTTTACTGTCCACAGTTATATATTTTCCATCTAATGAAATGGTTTTATCTACTTTTGTAGGGTTTGTTTCAAACCTCATGTCATTTTGGTTTATAACAGTAATTGGTGACTTTTTAGAATGTACATCTTGTAAAGAAAATGCCTGCCAAGCTGCTAAATCTACTTGTCTCCATCCTGGTGAAGGTTGAGATATCGTGAATGTTTTATTTTCATCCATTGGACGTGTATAAAAGTTGCTATCTGCAATACCAAATTTAGTTATGTCATCTTGTTCATTGGTGACGAAAGATAATGGGATTTGTAGGCTCGTCTTTGCAAAAAAGATGTTCCGTCTCAATAAAATATCATGAATAAAATCGGCAGCTACACTCGAATTTTGAAAACTTATCCCATTGAGACAATTATAGGTTGTGTTATCTGTGACAGTATCATTATGCGCCTTGTGAACCTTAATTCCTGAATATCCAGTATTAGCTACAGAATTATTTGTAACTATACAGTTAGATGCATATTCATCTAAATAAATTCCCATTGCAAGCGATGTTTGCCTCACAGCACCTGCTCCATTGCCTATTGCATTTGTAATGATATTTCGATCTATTTTTCTGGTACCAGTTGTCCATGTACCAGCCGTATATATACCACCACCATCATTCAATACTAAACAAACACTATCAATATTATTGCATGATATATTAATTGTTTTATCTAAAGTACCTCCAGGTCTTACATAGATACCATTATATCCTGTATTTTTTATTGAATTATAACTGATAGACCCATCATTACTGGAAAAAAACATAGCTCCATTTCCCTGAGGATTTGTTGATTGCCCCGGAATTACGGCTATATTTGATATTGTGTTATTGGTAATGGTGAATTTAGAAGCGTAATAGCTGTAAATGCCATAAGAGTTGCACTGATTTATGGTATTATTATCGACAATAAAACCAATACCTTGTTCAAGTTCAATTCCATTTTTACCACAAAAAGAAATATCGGAATTCTGAACAGTTAAGTAATCAGTTGTACCCAGGAAATTTATTGCATTATTTATCGCACCCTTCAAATTGAGATTATCAATGTTAATGTAATCATAGCCAGTACTATTATTTATCAAGTTGGATAGCAAAGCAACTTGAACTATTTTAGTCGTCGGGTCAACCGTTCCAAAGTACATATAAAATTTTCCATTAACAGGATTGTGATACCATTCACCATACGTGGTCAGCGTTTTTAAATCGTTCATAAAAAAATATCCAAAACCGCTGCTTGCAGGGGTTTGAGTTGATCCTAAATTAGTATAGGTAAGTACATCACCAGTATGATTAGTTATGATTGCCCTGTCTAAGGTCCAATCATTTTTCCGGATAGCTAATCCTGCTCCAGTCCAATTGGTTGAAGTCCCCAGACCA
>JBAWXD010000340.1:0-3010 GCA_037144275.1 Paludibacter sp.
TTGCCAAACGTGCCAAACAGCTGATCGTCCAAATCGTTGCGGTCGGTGAGCATCACTATGGTTGGGTTTTCCATCTGCGGATGCGTGATGATTTGTCCGCAATAAAAAACCATGGACAGCGATTTGCCCGAACCTTGCGTGTGCCACACTACGCCCACTTTCCGGTCACCATCGGTGGCGTGTGTAGCCCGTAAGGTTTGTTTGACGGCTTTCTGAACCGCATAATATTGGTGATAGGCACCAACTTTTTTGATTTTGACCTGCGATATCAGCCCGGTTTTTTCGTCCTTGCGCTCTTCCTGTTCAAAAACAGTACAGTAACGAATGAGTTCCACCAACACCTTTTTGTCCAGCATGCATTCGGTTAGTATCTGCAATTCGGTGCGGGTATCGTGGTCTTTCTTATCCGGAGATTTCCACGACAGAAAGCGCGAAAACGGTGCCGATACGCTCGACACCTTGGCATCAATGCCGTCCGAAATCACGCACAAGGCATTGTAATAAAAAATGGAGGGAACTGCTTTTTTGTAATTCTGCACTTGGGTGAATGCTTTGCGTACCGTAGCTTTTTCGTCGGTGGCATTTTTGAGTTCTATAAATACCAATGGTAAACCATTGACAAACAAAACTACATCAAATCGCTTTTCGTTGTTGTTTTCTTTCACTACCAATTGATTCACCACCCAGAAACTATTATTCTCAGGCGTTTCCACATCCAGAAGCGACACATTAATGCCCTTGGTGTTTCCGTCTTTGCTATATTCCACAGTTACGCCATTGGTGAGGTAGGTATGGAAACGCTCGTTGTTTTCCATAATATCTTCCGTACCGAGGTTGATGACTTTTTGGTAAGCTTCCACACGTGCCGATTCCGGCAGGGTTGGATTAAGCTTTTTAAGAGCTGCCTTGAACTGTGCTTCCAAAATTACAGACGAAAAACTCTCACGCTGCGGGTTTGCACTATACGGTGCAATGCTTGGCCCGTAAAAATACTGATAACCCTGACCAACCAATTGGTCGATTAACGATTGCTCTATGGTGTTTTCGTTTAGCATAATTCAAAGGTTTTTTTACGCCACGCAGTGGCAAATATATTCTATCCCAATGGCAATTTTTAAAAGGCTGAAAGTCTGATATATCCTAGCCCAATGGCTACGCCTTGGGTTTAAATAAAAACGTACAGAACATGCGCCCTGTAGGGGCAATATTATTATTTTGCCCTTACAGGGCGCAAATTGTTTTTCTCCATTTAACCCAAGGCGTTGTCCTTTCAGGACGATGCCATTGGGCTAGAATATAATGGGCCTTCAGCCCGAAGACCTTCTATTTCATCCTCTGATAACCCTGACCAACCAATTGGTCGATCAACGATTGCTCTATGGTAGTTTCGTTTAGCATAATTCAACGTTTTAAATGCCGTTAAACAAGTATTATAATCAATAGTAAAGGGGCGTAGCCCTGAAATCTTTGTAGCATTAGAATTCCACACAAACAATGAGGGGCGTAGCCCTGAAATCTTTACATAAATTTGTTATCTTCATTAAGCAGCATTAGCGTTGTCATCTTTCAATGAAAGGAAAACAAAGATGTCAGAGCTACGCTCCTCAATAATCTCTTTGTCTTAAATGCTACTAGCCCAATGGCAATAGCCGTCAAGCTAAAAGTTTTTTTTGCAAATGCCTAATCTTCGGGCTGAAAGCCCATTATATTCTAGCCCAATGGCAACGTCCTACAAGGACAACGCCTTGGGTTAAATATAGGAAATCAATTTGCGCCCTCCCGCCTTGCGGGATAAATTGCAGGGCAATATAACAATGTAATATTTAAAATTTCAATGCTTTATGCTGCCCTTTCAGGGCGAATATTCATCCTCGATATTTCAACCCAGGGCGTTGCCCAGGGCTAGAATATATAAGGCTTTCAGCCTTTTAATATCTTCTCATTTATTCACCCACCATTGCCTATCCATTAAAATCATTTACCCGTATATCTCCACTCATTAGTTTGGGCAATAATTCATCACGGGTTTGGGTAAGAGTTTGGATTTGAGTCGAATTAGTTCGTATTTTATTAAATAACGACAATATAACTTGATTAAATCGTTTCAAAATATCACTATCTGGAACAATTATTTCTAACTCTTTAATCATGGTTGAATTGATTGCTGTTACAATTGAAGAAGTACTTCCCAAAGCATTAAAATCCAATTTTTGCAGGTACAAGTAAATAAATTCCGAACTCAAAACTGAATTATATTTGATTTTCAGGTGGGCTATAGCTTCATTCGACAACATATCTTCAGTTGTAATTGTGAGTTTGCCAACAGTCATTTTAAAACTAAGAATAGTTGTATTTTTAGGAATTATAGGAATGTTGAACTTCTTTATAGCTTCGTCAGTCAAGTATTCAGAAGTGTTATCAATATAGATTCCTGAATTTCCAATGTCTTTAATTGAAATCCATTTTTTACCTACTGGAACTTTCGAAAACCATTCGGTTTCTAATCTTGGAGGTGTTCTTCCTATAGATATATCAAACTCTTCCCCCAACTTCCCAACTCTCCATCCCTCCGGCAATTCATCTCCAATTTGATATTTACCAAACCATTCCTTGAAAATAGTTTGAGCAGTTTCTTCTAAAGTTTTATTTTGGGCATGTAGAAGTTCTATTTTATCATCAAAAGAGGTGAGTATGGCAGCTATGGATTTTTGTTCGGAGATATTTATTGGTAATGCAATTTTTAAATTTTCTAAATCAGTCGGTTTAATAGATGGATAAGTAGATGTACTCTGTTCTGCCAATTGATGTAAATAATTAGTGTTAGAATCTTGAGTTAGCCAGTAATATAAAAATTTAGAACTATGATTTACTTTTGAACTAATCACAACAAATCCTGTAGAAACAACTAAATTATTATGGGGATTTCTAATAAATCCATAGTGTTTAAGGTTTGGTCTGACAGACGAATATACAATATCACCATCTTTCACCAATCTTTTGGCTCTACTTG
>JBAWXD010000341.1:0-2971 GCA_037144275.1 Paludibacter sp.
TTTTTGAATTTCACTCTTTCCATTTACTGATAAGTACACGAAATAAACCCCTGCAGCAAAAGCTTTATTAATGGTTGTTTTATTCGAAACTATACTGTTCTCGTATTGTTTTTGACCCATAACGTTATAAATAGAAACGTTTGTATTATCAGGTGATCCAACAACAATCTGATTTGCTGTATTCACAAATACTTGTTCGTTAAGTTTTGCGCCATTATCAAGACCTGTTGCAACTCCCGGAGCTCGGAAAATTATGCTAAAACGGTCGGAACTGGTTGCCACCGGACTAAATTGATAAGTCCTAACACCATCTGTCAGATCTGTTTCTGTGCTGGTAACATTATCTTTTAATATCACTTTTACTCCGGTAGGGAAATTGCTTATTTCACTTGCTTTGAGACTAAAAGTAGTAGCGTTACCTGCCACAAATCCCAAACCAATTGCTGTGTTTTTCGGAATGCTATTCATACCATTTATTACCAATTTTTCATTTCCTACCGTTGTGAAAATTTGAAGTACTGAGCTTGCTTCAGTGAATTTCGGTGAATCATAACTATCGAAGTTATCCGAAGCATTTGCATCAAAATAAATGAGTGCTTCATCGGAAGAAATTCCATTCGATACTTCTAATCGTACACGTTGACGATCGGTGTTTTTTACTGCCGGAGCTTTTAATGGATTCGATGTTTGGTGTGAACGTGTAAGTTTGTTGTCCAATATTAAAGTACCGGCTGCCTTAGCTCTTACCCAAAATGCCTGCATAGGAGGAATAATATTCGTAGTTCCTGCCGGCGAAAATTCATCTGTACTTGAATTGTAGGTTTTAAACGACCACGCTGCGTCACCACCACTATTTACAGAACCTGTATTAGTACGATAATAGATAGTAGGTTCAATAAGTGCAGCATTTGTGGCATCATCAACAAATGCTTTTGACCAAGTTAAATGTGATGGATAAGGATTACCTATCAAGTTAAAGCCTTTCGATGTTACTCCCGACCATGTTAAACTCACAGGTACATTTCCTGTGTTCAAACTTCCACCCGTTTCGGTAGAAAAAGTCAAAGTAGCATTTGTTGCATCCGGCAAAGCAATATAGCCAGTACCAGGTGTGAAGGTAGAGCCCGATGTAACATTTACCCAATAAGCAGTTGCTGGTAACACAGGGCTAGGATTACTCCCTGTCTCATCACGTTGATAATATGTGTAACCTGACACTGCTTTCGCATTGCTTACAGGTGACGATATATACCAGTTACGGGCATTCCCCAGATATTGATTTACATTACAAGTTCCACCAGTTCCACTTATGGTAGTAGGTGTTAAAATAGTAGCCGTATTTGATAAACCATCAGAAAGCAAATTCAATGTTCCGCTGTTACTCATAGTCGTACTAATGCTAAGTTGTTTCCCTGCGTTTACAGTTAACGAAGAACCCGAACCAATAGTCAAATTCGGAATTGTTCTATTATCACTTAGGGTAATTCCCGCAGTATTATTGGCCGTTAGTGTATTGATTATGTCTCCAGCAGGAAATTCATTTCCCTTCGTAGAAGTGCCGTTGTAGCTAAGATTTACCGCTGTACCAAATGTCGGTACTGCACTTAATGACCCGGCAGTGCGAACAACCGAAGCTGAATTAGCTAAAGTAAGATTAGTACCATTAGTAAGTGTCCCTGATGTCAATGACAACGTTCCATTTAAGGTAGTAGCAGCATTCAAGGTTACACCTGCAGCATTACTTATAGTCAGGTTATTTAAAACCGAACTGCTTGCTGGCAATTCATACGAGGTCGTTTGAGATGCTGTGTTATTGTAGCTAAGATTTACCGCTGTACCAAATGTAGGAACTGCACTTAAAGTTCCGGCAGTGCAGACAATCGAAGCAGAATTAGCTAAAGTAAGATTAGTACCATTAGTAAGAGTCCCTGCTGTCAAAGTCAATGCTCCGTTTACTGTTGTAGCAGCATTCAAGGTTACACCCGCTGCATTATTTATAGTCAAATTATTTAATACCGAACTGCTTGCTGGCAATTCATACGAGGTCGTTTGAGATGCTGTGTTATTATAGCTAAGATTTACCGCTGTACCAAATGTAGGAACTGCACTTAATGACCCTGCAGTACGTATAATCGAAGCAGAATTACCTAAAGTAAGTCCTGGTGTGATAGCAAATGTCCCTACAGTCAATGACAACGTACCATTTACTGTTGTAGCACCACCCAAGGTTACACCTGCACTATTATTAATCGTTAAGTTGTTTACAGCATTGCCGGTTAAGTTTGAAATTGTTTGAGCAGAAGAGCCATTATAAATTAATACTCCTGTTGAAGAATTATTAATAGTACCTGCTCCGGATGTTGCACCTTTGATTGTGAGATTATTGGTGCCTAAATCTAAAGTCCCTGCTGTCAATGTCAACGTTCCATTTACTGTTATCTGAGTGCCTAATGTCAAAATCAATGGTGTTCCAGTAACATTAATTTGGATATTATTAGCACTTGAAATTTCAGTAATACTTTGACTCACGGTTTGAACTGCACTAAAAATATAGTTAGCACTAGCATTATAAGTTTTTGTACCTGTTAGCTGTCCAACACACTCAGTCAATGGGGTTGCATTTGTATTAGCTGTATTGAGTGTAGCACCAGTACCCAATGAAAATGACCCTGTACCTTTTATTGTTTTCACTCCCATGTTAAGAGTTGCATTCGGATTAACTGTAAATGTGCCGCTTAAAGCTGTTATAGAATTTGTTATCGATACTATTCCTCCTGTATTGCTAATAATGACATTGTTAGCAGTAGTAGGATTATTAGCAGTTTGAGCTGCTGTGCCATTAAATTCATAATTGGCAGCTGCATCAAACGTTTTAGTTGCTGTCTGAACTGCACCTGAAGTTCCAGAGCTTGCAGCTACTCCGTTTGTATTACTTGTTTTCAATGTTGCACCTGCTTCTAACAGAAATGTA
>JBAWXD010000342.1:0-2963 GCA_037144275.1 Paludibacter sp.
TTATAACCATCACTGCCTAATTGGAAAATATCAAATCTTGAAAAAGTGGTGGCTTTAAGTGCTTTAATTTTGAGCTTATAATACACCCGGGTATAATCATCAGATCGGTTCAAATAGAATGTATAATCAAGTTTTAATGCATTGTCTGATGAATATGCGGAAACGGAGGTCTCTGTTAAGTTTGGACCATATTTTTTAAACCGGGTTTTAACCTGACTTTGATAAATTCGGGTATTACTACTATTCTTATAGATCCACATATCCATACCTCCTACATTCCCGGTCCAACCACATTGGGTAGATGTTCCACCATAAGCTCCATTGGTGGTTAAAAAAGGGCGGTAATCACAGATATTTGCATTTCCATATTCATAATCAGGCGAGTGCGTAATATTTTCGCCAAAACTACCTAATCCGGCTTCCAACCAACCTCCTCGGGGAACACCTGCTCCAACAACACTCAACTGATGAGAAAATGCGCCGTAAACTTTTCCCCATCTGGCTCCTGCACGGGTATAATCGAAATTTAAAGTTGTACTTGCCGGCACAATAATCTCGGTATATTCTTTAATCCAATATCCTGCATATAACATATCAGTAACTGCTCCATGCCAGTCTTTTGAGATTTGAAGTGGTATTCCCGAAGGATCACCGTTAGGATTCCGCAGCATAGATGAAAAACCAACTACATTCTTTGGTGAAACTTGTCTAAAACACAATCGGATTCTTTTATCTTTCTTTTGACTATTTTTTAGTTGTATTTTGATGTTTTGCAACAAATCAACATTATCACAATTACCATAACCCATATTATAATTTGGAACGTCAATAATATACATCCCTTCATCATTATCATAAGTAACTGTGGCATTTCCTTTATTATCAGGTAATGTTTGCAGGGTAGCAATGCTAACTTCTTCTGCATCGTCCGGCGTGCTGGCATATACGGTGCTAAAATTAGTTTTTACTGCATAAAAGATAATACTTACCTGATAGGATTTGTTTGCCAAAAGATCCATCGATGTAGTTTTCACAAGGATTGTATTTCCGCTAACGGAAGTTGAACCGGATGTAATTCCCCCTTTGACAGCAAATCCTTCGCCTTTAGCAGACTTTGCAAACCCATAGATGTTACCCGAATTGTATAATGTAGAATAAGCAGCCGGTAATTGTACTGAAAGCTGCAACTGACCATTTGTAATGGTTATGCGTGGCTTTAAATGGAAAGTAATTTTAAAACGGTTGTGCCAGTTTGTAAACTCAATACCCGTAAATGAGCCATATACGGAAGGACTATTGGTAAAATTAAGACTGTCGACTACTCTTCTGTTGCACCAGGTTCCATAATCTGCCAGTTGGCCAATCTTAATTCCCAATTTTGTTGGAGTGGCTGCTTTTTCATACAATGGACTGCCATTCTGAAGGATTTTGTAATCAATATTTCCCGGTTGAGTACTGGAAAAAGTAGTCGCAACCGATTCGCTAAATGCGGCCGATGGTTGTGTTTTTTGTGTGTTTACAGCTAAACTGTTTATATTTAAAGTGCTGTAATTCACACTCAGGTTATAAGAACTTGTTTGGTTGCTAAATTTCCGTGTGGTGACAGTTGTTTTAAAACTGCTATCCCAACAGGTGTAATTATAGGTGCTGAATGCGTTGTCGTACGACTTTTGAGTAATACCATCTACTGTTGATTGACTGAAACAGGTAATGCTTAAAAATAGCAAAGATAAAGCAATAAAGGTCTTAGGTGATTTATGGTGTAATTGCATGATTTTGAAAAGGTTATTTAAACATTAAATTAATATTTTTATTCCACAACAACAATTGATTTGTCATTATCAGTTTTTAAGAGAAAGAGTCCGGCTGGAAAAGAACTGAGGTCAAGTTTCACCTTTGGGGTCTTTATTCCGATTATTTTGATTTGATTTGTCAATTCCTTGCCGATAAAATTAAATATTCTAACAGATTCAATATTCTTTTCACTCGATATGGATAATTCCCCTTTCGTTGGATTTGGATATATTTTTACATTTTCAGATTTAATACTTGTATCAGTTATAGTGGTCAGGTCAGGTGGATTACTTCCCAAATAGTATTTTATTGTAGGTGTTCCATCGTTTGCAATATCATGATTTACATTATATATCAAATCAAATAAACCGGTTTCAACATCAAAATCAGTCTGCCAGAAATCATTTCCTGTGTTCGACTGATCGACGAGTTCCCATACATTGTTATTTACCCGCCAAAGTTTAGGCGTTGTAATGCTGGTTAGTCCCCGAAAAATAACCGGTACATACCCTTTGCCACCCTGAATGCTAACGGTAGCAGTATTGTTGATTGTTTTTACGGTAAGTGGATAATTGTTATTAATTACATTTGCCGTTGAACTTGCATAAGTGGTATTCCCTTTTGCTTCACGGTAAAGGAGTTGCCACGAATTGCCTAATTGGGTGAGCGCATTGATAAAATTAGCGTTGGGTCCGTAATAATCGGCAATTTGCTTTGGCAGGATACAGGTTTCGAGCAGAACTTCGATTGAATCTCCCACCCCAAAACTGCTAACGCCCGGAGGTGGAACCAAACAATAGGAGGTTGGATTTAGTCCGGGAAGAGTATATCCGGTAGAACTTACTCTTTCTCTAAAGTAAGGAGTATTGTTTGCCTGTCCGGCAAATGAAGCAGTATAAGATTTGATAATTAACCCATTATTTGTGTCAATAGCGTCTGTTCCGTAAGTTCCGGTGTACATTCCATCTCCTGCCCAAATCCAGGGTGTAGTGCCCGTTAAGGCAATTGCAGGAGTAGTGTAATCGTTTGTCGTATTGTTTGTTGGTGCAAATTGATTTACCAATCCGGCACTGTTTCCATAAGCAACTGATTGTGCTTTATAATCATTATAATTATCACTGCCTAATTGGAAAATATCAAATCTTGAAAAAGTGGTGGCTTGAAGTGCT
>JBAWXD010000343.1:0-2928 GCA_037144275.1 Paludibacter sp.
AATGGATTGTGTGGTATAGGTTTTTCCTTCTTTGTTGAATTTATTGGCTGTAGCAGAATAAACAGCATCGCCCACTTCATCAATGCGGTCGAAATCAGTAATTAATACTTCCAGTCCACTGAATGAATCAACATCCCAGTTGTTGAGTGATTGGACCTGACGCATATCGGCAAGAATAAACAACTTGTCGTACTCAATGAAATTAGTGGAATAAATACCCACAATCTTGAATTTTCTCGCGCGAACCTGATCCTGAATAAAATAGGTGAAGAAGCTGTCACCCAATTTCAGACCGAGTAAATTCGCTAAATATTTGGAAATGACAACCTGATTGAATGAACCAACATTGGGAAAATCTATAATCTTACCTTCAACCAGATTGGATTTGAAAAAAATCCAATTGAAACCGGCATCAATTCCTTTCAGCACAATTCCCTGAAATTCCGTGTCTGTTTTGATAATTCCCGGTTTGGTAGCAAATCGCTGAACGTGTTTAACGCCATTGATCGAAATAATTGAGCTTATCAAAGCCTTGTCAGCCTTGATGGGATTCATTTCGTAGGTATTGTTGTTATCGAAATTGGTGATTTGAATATGTCCGCCAAAGCCAATGGTTTTATTGCGGATTTCCTGTTTGAAACCAATCACCACAGCCACCGAAATTAGCATAACCGCCAGCCCCAGCGCAATACCGATAGTGGCAATACGAACGGCAGGACGAGAAATATTTTTCTTGCCCTGCTGAAAATGGATGCGTTTAGCTATAAATAATTCTATATTCACGAATTGAACGAATAAAGACTAATTACACGAATTTTTCTGATACCATTCGTAAATTGTAAATAATTAAATTGTAAATTAGATGGTTCTTCCCGGATAGGCCTGCAATGCTTTGCCAAGCACAATCAATGCATGTTTTAAGTCTTCTTTGTCGAGCACATAGGCAATGCGGACTTCATCTTTTCCTAAGCCATCGATGGTGTAAAAACCGGAAGCAGGAGCCATCATAATGGTGTATCCTTCGTATTCAAAGTCGGAAAGTAACCAAGAACAGAAAATGTCGGCATCATCGACCGGTAGTCGGGCAACAGTATAAAAAGCACCCATTGGAATAGGTGAATATACTCCCGGAATGCGGTTTAATCCATCAATAAGGAATTTTCGCCTTTCCACATACTCGTTGTACATTTCCAGCATGTATTCAGGTGGTGTATTCATAGCAGCTTCTGCAGCTATCTGTCCAAGTAAGGGTGGACTTAAACGTGCCTGACAGAATTTTATCACGTTCTTACGGACTTCTTTATTTTTGGTTACAATAGCACCAATTCGAACGCCGGTCATGCTGTAGCGTTTGGAAACAGAATCAATCAGAACCACATTTTCTTCAATTCCATCCAAATGAAATGCCGAAATATAAGGTGCGCCGGTATAACAGAATTCACGATACACTTCGTCGGAAAAAAGATACAAATCATATTTCTTTACCAAATCACGAATTTTATTCATTTCGGCACGGGTATACAAATAACCGGTCGGATTATTCGGATTACAAATCAGAATTCCTTTGGTTTTGGGCGTAATTAGTTCCTCAAATTTATCGACATGTGGCAAGGCAAAACCTTCTTCGATGGTCGAAACCACAGGTTTTACAACAGCTCCGGCAGCAATGGCAAAGGCCGTATAGTTGGCATAAGCCGGTTCTGGAACAATAATCTCGTCACCCGGATCGAGGCAGCTCATAAACGCGAAATTCACCGCTTCCGAACCTCCTGTTGTTATAATGATATCATCTTCGGTAACATCAATATTGAACGTATGATAATAAGCAGCCAATTTGGTTCTCAGGCTTTTAATTCCATCGCTGGGACTGTATTCAAGCACCGTGCGGTCGATATTCCGAATGGCATCCAATGCGACTTGTGGTGTCTTTAAATCGGGCTGACCGATATTAAGATGATACACTTTGATTCCGCGTGCTTTTGCTTTATCGGAAAGTGGAACCAGTTTTCGAATGGGTGATTCGGGCATTGCCTGCCCCCTTAGTGATGTGTGTGGCATAATTTCAGTTTTAAAGACAAGGCATTCTTGTCTGTACTATAAATTAAAATTCAAGCTGCAAAATTAGTGAATTTTGCCCGATTAAAAAAATCCGTGAAACAAGCTCTTTTACTATTGTTTGTTGAACAAAAAATACTTTTATTTTCAACTTATTTTTCGTTACTTTGTTATTCATTTCAAAACCCCAAAAATTTTGCAAATATGAACAAAAAACTGAAACGTTCGAACAATCAGATTGTAGGTGGCGTTTGTGCCGGTTTAGCCAATTATTTTGGCTGGGATTATACCATTGTACGTGCTGCTTATGCATTGTTGTCTATCTTTTCCGGTGCATTTCCGGGTTTAACGCTTTACATCATTCTGTGGATTGTTATGCCACTGGGTGAGGAATAGGCCCCTAACCCCTAAAGGGGAATAATATCTCCAATTAAGTCCCCTTTAGGGGATTTAAGGGCTTTTACAATTTATGTTCAAACTTATCTCTCCATACCATCCTACCGGCGATCAGCCTGAGGCTATCAAACAACTGGTTGATGGTTTGAATGCAGGTGCAAATTATCAGACACTGCTCGGTGTTACCGGTTCGGGGAAGACTTTTTCAATTGCCAATGTGATTGAACAAGTGCAACGCCCTACCTTGGTTTTAAGTCACAATAAAACACTGGCTGCTCAGCTCTACAGCGAATTCAAAGGCTTTTTCCCGGAGAATGCTGTTGAGTATTTTGTATCATACTACGATTATTACCAGCCCGAAGCGTATTTACCTGTAAAAGACATCTACATTGAAAAGGATTTATCCATTAATCAGGAAATTGAAAAGTTGCGATTGGCAACCACATCTTCCTTATTATCGGGTAGGAGAGACGTGTT
>JBAWXD010000344.1:0-2889 GCA_037144275.1 Paludibacter sp.
GAACCCGATTTACTCATCAAATCCTGACCGACATTAAACGTTTTGCGGTCGATGGAATTGACAAAAGTAGAACGTTGCCCCACCACTTCAACCTGTCCCAGTGTTTTACTGATCTCAGAAATATACAGTTTACCCAAATCGATTTTGGAATGTTTTGGATTTATCTTTATTTTAATGGAATCGGTTTTATCATACCCTATAAAACTGTAACTCAACTTGTATTCTCCCGATTGCATGCCTTTAAAAACAAACAAGCCGTTTTTGTCGGTTATGCTCTGATTGATAATACTGTCTTTTTTATTTTTTACTACTACGGTGGCAAATTCAAGCGGATTCCCAGTTGATTTTTCAACAATACAACCTTTGATACTTGCCGGTTCGAGCATTTCAGCAAATAGTCCTGAAATACTAAAAATTACAAATAGTATGAGAATGAACACTTTGTTTTGAGAAAATCGGATATACTTCATTGATTTTTACACATTAAAATTTTGGCAAAGATAAGACAACTATAGGTTTTGAAATGTAATTTTAATACGCATTTTTGGAATTTTAATCCAAACTTAATATTAAATACAAACAGCAAGAATCAGAAATTCAGTACGAGCTGAATTTCTGATTCAATGAAAGTTAATTAATGCTGAATCTTGTTATTTTGCTTCAACATCCAGAATTACAAAAGAGCCGGGTTTCATTGTTGCCCTTGGTTTTGGATTTTCGGATGTTGCTGCCGGTTTTGGATTAAACTCTGCTGCCGGCAAATACAAATGATGTGTTTTTGTATTTACGGCTATTGTTCTGGCGCTTGTTTGTGTTTTTGCGGTTTCAAGCACTTCAAATTTATCTTTCGTAAATTCTTTCACTACAGTAATGGTTCCTTCGCCATTGGCACTAAATGCCATTTTGAGTGTTGGATCAAAAGCTACGCCATCACAACCTCCACCAATGGGTAATTGACTGATTACTTTGCCTTTTTGAGCATCCGAGATAATCATTAATTTATTGGAACAAACAGAGAAGAGTCGTTGCGTTTCAATATCAAATGCTAATCCGCTTGGCTCTTCACCGGGAGCAATTGACCATTGATTAATCACTTTAAGTTCCTTGCTGTCAATTACCTGAATTTCGCTTTTATCTTCGATATTCACGTAAATTTTACCTTTCAAATCAGCTTGTGGAAATTCAGGTTTCCCGCATAACTTGATTGTTCCTTTAATTTCATTGGTTTTGGCATCGATTACTGTGGCATCCGATGATTTTCCATTAAAGGTGAAAACCAGTTTTGAGAATGAATCAAACAAAATAGCATCCGGATTTTGACCAGCAATCTTGATTGTTTCCAAGGTTTTAAATGTGACCAAATCAAAAACAGTAATAGTTGATGTTCTGCCGTTACTGATAAAACCTTTGTTGAATTCACGCGCAATAGTTACACCATGTACTCCACTCAACTCACTGATGGTTCCGGTTACTTTGCTGGTACTTAAATCAACAACCTGAACGATATCTCCGTGCGATTCATAAGCCGTGTTGGTTTCTGAATCAACGCTTATGTAATCCCAGCGGCCGTCTCCCGGAAGCGAAATGCGGTTAACAACTTTGCAAACTGATTTTTGGGCAAAACATACTTGTGAGAATCCTAAAATAAGGATAGTAAAGAAAATTATCTTTTTCATTTTTATAAATTTTATTGAGTTTAAAATATTCTAGATCAGCATATTGATAATGATTACGAGTTGTTTAGAAAATATTATTTTTTTGAAGTATGCTCTTCGGCTTTTATAATTTCACCGGAAGATTTCATTTCAACAACATATTTTTTCTTGTTGTAGCTTAGATCAATATCCAGAAAACTACCATTTTCGGGTGTTTCCACTTCTGCCACTTCTGAAAGCCCGGCATTTGGATATTTTTTGTTAAGCGCGTCCATAACTGCATTAAGAAGTTGTGAGGCTTTAATTTCCTTCTCAGTTTCCAACCAATTTCCATCCTGCGAGAAATTAGTGGAAACACTTTCGTTATTGAGTTTGAAAACTGCTTCGTAAGTAGTTTTGTTTTCAATTTCCCATTTCACATTCAATGCAGTGGGATATTTGGCTGCAAATTCATTTTTCACTTTTGTAGGAATACTTTTGCTTGATACGTTCTGACAGTATAATTGCGTGCTGCAAAGCATAAACATTGCACACAGCATAAGAATATTTTTCATAAAAATATTTTTGACTGTTATTAAAATAGAGATAAGTTTGACTTTGAGAATCTAAAAGTCAACTAAAAAATCATATATTTAAGCAACCTGTTGTGGTGGGTGAAAAATGAAAACAGGAGTACTGAAAAAATATAAATCCTGATAAAAAACGATGTGTTTAAGAACTTTTGCCGGTTCAGAAAAAACCATCTCAAAGATTTGGATTTTAAAAGCGGAAGACTGTTGTGCCATATAACAATTTATTGGAACCGGTTTTTGTTCTTTTTCCTTCTGACCTTCGGAACAATTATCATAGTCGAAAATCTCAAAGCTTTCAATAAATTGTTCATCCAAAAAATTCACAAAACTCGTTTTCCCATTAACAGAAACAAAATCAGCATAAATCTTGGAGAGATTAGTCAGCAAGGCAAAGTTTGATTGAGGCAAAACAATTGCAGCCATCAAAAAATAATACGAAAATAATAGGATTACTAATCTTTTCATGTTTGCAAAAAAATATACTTATTGAGCTGCAAAAATAGCAAATAACTATTCATTTAGTATCGATAAATGCTTTTAATTTATAATAATTAAATTTTGAAGATTACAAAATTGGTCGACAAGTTTGATTTTTCAAGCTTTTCACTGATGAAAAGTAACAATTCACTGAAACAATTTTAATTATTTTTAGACCAACTCTA
>JBAWXD010000345.1:0-2877 GCA_037144275.1 Paludibacter sp.
TACTGCCCTGTATGTCGCAGATTAATTGGAACACACTCATCAAATGGTAAAGTTAAATATTCTGACAAAAGATATATTTGCGGGTACTGCGATGAAAATGAAAGTCCGGTGAAGGAAATCAGGCAACTGAATAGATCTTATTTTGAGGCAATTACCTTATTAAAGGAAAAAGGTTTTGATTTTCCTTCAAACATTAAGGTGTTTCTGGTTTCTCAAGATGTATTTACTGAATTAGGATATGCTCCTACAACCTTGGGTTTAAATGTCACAAAAAAATCATACAGTAAAGTTCAGTCACATGAAATTAGTGTTCTTTGGGGTTTGCCATATCTTTTGTGTACCGGGGTTCTAGCGCATGAGCTATTACATGTATGGCAAAATACAAAAGGTCTGAAACCGGATAATCTGATTTGTGAAGGAATGTGTGAATTAGGTTCGGGTTTGGTTTACAAACGAAATAAGACCAAACTGGGTCAAGTACTATTTGACAGCATTGAAAAGAATATGGAACTGACTTATAGTGATGGTTTTAAATTCATGAAAACTTTACTTGAAAATCAGGGTTGGAATGCTGTAAAACAATATGTTAGTCGTAATTCGGTAAAACAGAAATCATTTTTATTTCACCTGTAATTAAAAAATTCAAGATTAAAAAGAAATATAATGTAAATAATTTTCTAACAATCACTTTAAACAACAAACAAAATGGAAACAACTATTGAAAAACGCCGACCAGGCGGAACAATCTCGAAAAGACAATCTCAGGTATTTTTATTAGCAGATTTATCAGGCTCAATGTTGGATAACGGTAAAATAACTGAGCTCAACAACTGCTTGAGAGAGGCTATGCCGCACATTATAAGGCTGGAAAATGAAACACCGGAAGTTGAAATCAAAATTAGTATTCTTGGTTTCAACACTAAGGCTACATGGATTGTGCAAAACGAGCCAATTAAAGACTTTGTTTGGAAGGATTTAAATGCAGATTCAGATGGATTAACGAATATGGGTGAAGCTTTTTCTCTAATGGCAATGGCAATGAAAAGCCCTGAAATGCCTGAAAGAGGTTATCCTCCACTGGTAGTTTTAATTTCTGATGGGCAAGCAACTGATAGCTATAAAACAGATTTAGATGACTATCTGCATACTAATTGGGGGGCAAAATCTATTCGTTATTCGATTGCAATTGGCAAAGAGGCCGATCATTCGGCTTTGCAAAAGTTCATTAATAACTCTGAGTTGAAACCTATCATGGCAAACAACCCTGAGCAACTAGCAAAAGCAATTAACTTTGTTAGTACTATTGCCCTTAGAAGAGTAAGTGTTCCAACGGGAACTTCTCCTATGCCGGCAGAAGGAGGTGACGAAAGTGAAGGTATTGATAATGATGTTTGGTAATTAATGCGGAGGAAATCAGTATGATAAAGTCAACTTTTTATACCGCTAAAAGCATAACTGGAAAATCTCATTTGACAAATGGTAAGCCTAATCAGGACAGTGTGTTTGTAGAATTATTGGAAAATAACCATTTAATTGCTGTTGTTGCTGATGGTCATGGATCACCAAAGTGTTTCAGAAGTCATAAAGGGAGTCTATTTGCTGTCGAATCATTTGTCGAAGTTCTTAAAAAACTTGATGCGAAATTCAAAGACATTGAAGTTGCTTCAGAATTTGAAAAGAATATTCCTATCCAAGTGGTCGAATTATGGAAAGAAAAGGTCCGAAAGGATATAGATTTATTTCCGTATGCATCATTTGAATTAAATGAGGATTTGCAAAATAATGAATTTCTGCCTTATGGTTCAACACTTTTAGGTTGTTATATCCATTCGCAATTCGGAGTATTTATCCAGATTGGAGATGGTGAGATGTTTGCTCTTTTCAATACAGGTGAAACAAAGCAGATAGTCGAAAAAGATAACCGTCTTAATGGAATTGAAACAACTTCGATTTGTTCAGCGGGAGCTGAAAACGATTTTCGAACGAAAGTTATGGAGTTTTCTCTTGAAAATTATCCAAAACTTATCATTATGGGTTCTGATGGGCTGACTGAAAGTTATGCTTCGAACGTTGAACTCTATAAATGGTGTGATGATTTAAACGACTTCCTTCTGACAGATGGCTCAGAATTTATTGAAAAGAATCTACCGCAATGGCTCGATGAAGTATCAACTAATGGAACATGTGATGACATCTCCTTGGTGGCTATTGGTTTGGATTATAATGTCCAAAGTGAGGCTCATAACTCAATTCCAGATATTGAATCCGAGCATGTAATTGAGGTGAAGAAATACAAGAATATTTTCACAAAAACGATAAGTAAAGTCTTTAGTATAAACCATAAAATTTAATTATTATGAAACGACCAGGGGGAGAAGTAGCAAAAAGGTATTTAGATTTACATTTATTGCTCGACAAATCAGCAAGTATGAATGAAAGTTCTAAAATAAGCAGCCTCAATACGGCTTGTCGCGAAGCAATGCCATTTATCAAGTCTGTTCAGGATGAAAATCCGGGTGCTTTAATTCGTATGAATGTGCTGACTTTTAGTCATGGAGCTGAATGGGTTACCAAAGAACCTATTCCGGTAGAAAGTTATCATTGGACGGATATCAAGGCCGATGAAATTCCTACTCAACTTGAAAATGGGAATTTAGAAATTGTATTTCTTATAGATACAAGCGGAAGTATGAGCACTGAGATTGAAGCGGTAAAACAAAGTTGTGTTGAATTTGCCAATACAATTGAAAAACAAGGTTTAAACGTCAAACTCGGTTTGGTAGGTTTTGATATTGGTGGATATAGGGGTTCGAATAGTTCGAAATTTAAAGTTCACAACCTAAGTCATTATACAATTGGTGTATGGGAACTTAGCTC
>JBAWXD010000346.1:0-2862 GCA_037144275.1 Paludibacter sp.
AGTCCTTTATAACAGATCAACAGATAACCACGATTTGAATCAGTCAACAAAATGGCATCTTTCCTTAAAAACCGAATAGCAGTCTCATAATCTACTTCTACAGTTTCAACCGAAGTTTTATCCAATATCTTTGATAAGGCAATATTAGCTGATGGTATAAAATCTTTTCCTTTCATTTCGCCCAGGACTAAACCCGAATACATACATTTCAACTGCTTATTCAACAACAGGAAATCATTCAATTTATCTTTGTCATAAGCCGTAATCTGATTATTTTCAGTTCTGATAATCCAACGTTCAGGCTCTAATAAAGAAAAAAATGGATCTTCAGTTTTAGTGAGTTTCTGTCCTTTTTTCTCTAAGTTTTTATTTTTAAACGATTTATTCTCATTGGCTGTTTTTCTTAAAACAGAAATAAAAAAACCTTCGCCTTTCGTTTTATGTGGGTAAAACCGATAACCAAAATCGCTTTTGGTTATATCACTATTCCCTTGTAAGTCAATAGATAATACTTCAGCGCCCAGTTCATTGCATATCCACTGCACATTTTCCTCATTCTCTTCTCGGTTGAATGTACACGTACTGTAAACCAAAATACCATCTGTTTTCAGGGCATCCCAAACTGACGATACAATTTCCGTTTGACGAGCAGCACATAAAGTCACATTGTATTCCGACCATTCCTCAACAGCTCCGGCATCTTTCCGAAACATTCCTTCGCCCGAACAAGGTGCATCAATTACAATAGCATCAAAGAAACCACCCAAAATAGCAAAATCTTTTGGTTCGTTATTTGTAACCACAACATTCGGATTTCCCCATTTAATGAGATTTTCTGCCAAAATATAAGCTCTTGAACGAATTATCTCATTACTAACCAACAAGCTACTCTCAGCTAAAGTTTGTGATAATAGCGTTGATTTTCCACCCGGCGCTGCACACAAATCCAGGACTGTATCAGCCATTGGAAAATATTGTTTCACAGCTTCTTCCAAAAACATAGAACTTGCTTCCTGAACATAATAAACTCCGGCATGAAAAAGCGGATCGGCAGTAAAAAGAGGACGCTCATCCAAATAATAGCCCGATTTGCACCAGGCAACATTTTCAGAAGATGGCTGATATGCAATTTTATCATTTACCCTGACACTCGTAGGCGGTTTTGTTTCAAGAGCTTTTTCGAGCTCTCGATATTCATTACCTAACAATTCTCTGGTTCTATGCTCAAATGCTTCGGGTAAGATCATTTAAAGCGCATTTACAATTTTAGCGATTGTTTCAGCATATTCAGCATCCGATAAATAAACTTTTTGTGGATTCATCTCAAATGTTCCTCCAAAACCAAAACCACCTTCATATTTTGGCACCAAATGGAAATGAAGATGAGGCAATTTGTCAGAATAAGCACCATAATTAATCTTGGTTGCTGAAAATGCCTTTTGAATGGCTTTGGAAACCTGACAAACATCAGCCATAAAAGCATTTCGGTCTGATTCAGTAAGTTCAAAAAGCTCATTTATATGATTCTTAAAAGCAACTACACATCGTCCTGGATGACTTTGTTCTTTAAACAAAAATAGTGTTGATGTCCTCAAATCACAAATTTCTATCATTAAACTTTTTTGTAAATCATTGCGCTGACAATACAGGCAATCGATTGATTTTTCCATAAATTATTATTTTAATTTGTTCGTGCATTCAAAAAAAGAAAGCAGTGAAATAGGTTATCACTGCTTTCAAAATATCATTTCAAGGTTTAAGCTTTATGTGATTCTAAAATACGCATAGCAATATCTAAAATCTCCGTATCATCTAACATCACTAAACCACCATCTGGTCCGGGTTCGATATGAACTCCACAACTTTTACCATCTTTGTAGTCGTGTCCACCAAAATAATTGCGCACCGTTTCTTTTTCCAGACCAAGTTCTTCAGCGATCTTGGTCATACTACCGCTTGGGAGCGAATCCTTTACTTTACGTAGTTCGTTGAATGTTATCGTTTTCGTCATGACATTAAGCATTAGAATTGTTATATAATTGTGTTTTTGAAAAGTGCAATAAACGTACTGCATTCTTTTTATATTACAAAATTATTTCGTAAAAAGTTTTCTAAAAAATGCTTAATTATTTTTTTCGTTTATCGTTAGACCTGTGTTTTCTAAAATAATTAGCCTGTTTTTTGGAAACTTGAAAACTATAATACTCTAATAGTTTCCATTTATATAATTTTATATGATTGTATTTCAATCATTTATAGTATTTAACATATATATATTCATGTTTTATATGTATTTTTCAAATAATTATTTCTAATTTTGTGCCGTTTTAATAAACTAGTGAATGGAAAATCAACAAGAAATAATAATCAGCACTGCAAGTCACTTATTTGAGCAGTTCGGAATACGAAGTGTTTCAATTGATAATGTATGTACTGAATTACGCATTTCTAAAAAAACCTTTTATACCTATTTCCCTCAAAAAGAAGATTTAGTGGATGCTGTATTGAGCTTTCAGCGGAATGTTAACTTCGAGAAATACGGAAAGCTTTTCAAAAATAAAAATGCTATCGATTCCTTGATTTTGATAATAAAAGAAATTAGAAAAGATGGTGAACATGGTTCACAATCAATGTGCTATGATATAGAAAAATATTACCCAAAGATTCATGAAAAATTTGAAACACAGAAAAGAGAAGGTATTAGGGCAGGTTTTGAAATGAATTTAAAACAAGGGATACAAGAAGGGTTTTATCGCGAAGATTTGGATGTAGAACTGATTTCTTTTTTCCATTCTATTCAGATAAAAAACACCTTTGAATTAATGAGTCAGGATTCGAGAAAATATACAAAAAAACGACTGA
>JBAWXD010000347.1:0-2855 GCA_037144275.1 Paludibacter sp.
CACCATAGGTTTCAACCAGTTTCTTTCCACCTTCAAAATCTCCGGTTGATTTGATATATTGTATTTCAGCCAACAATTGTCCGAATAAAATACGAAGTTTTTCGTAATCATTCACCAGCACAAAAGTTTCACCATCGCGTTTTATAATTTCAATAACCTTAGTTGCTTTTCCTTTTTCATACACCCACGAAGCTATCAACTGGCGATTACGCATGTGTGCTTCCTCAATATTTTTGCCGGGTTGAATACGTGTAAGCTGAGTCATCAAACCATTCATAATATAGCCATAATATTCAGCCTTATAGGCTTCTTTATCCGGCAACAAACCAAGTTCCACAGTTTTGGGATCACCCATATAATATAATCCAAACAAGTCGGCACGGGCTTCTTCTATGCTTGAACCATAGGCTTTTAGGGCGTCAGGATCAACGCCCGGCAACAATTTACCGGAACCATGCCCAAGACATTCGTGCAGATCGGTATGCAGGTTATTTGTGAGTGAAGCAAAATCTTTGGCACGCTTGCGTTCCACATCACTCCACATAAATTCTTCAGCAAAACCATTGCCCAGCGATGCCTGATCGTATGCTTCCGTAATATTCTCAATCGTTACCGATTTTGAACCGTACTCGTGACGTATCCAGTTGGAGTTCGGCAGATTGATACCAATTGGTGTGGCGGGATAACAATCACCAGCCAAAATAGCCGCTGTAATTACTTTAGCCGAAACTCCTTTTACCTTTTCTTTGCGGAATTTCGGATCTATCGGCGAATGGTCTTCAAACCACTGAGCATTGGCACTGATTATTTCGGTACGTTTGGTAGCTTCAATATTCTTGAAATTCACCAAGGATTCCCAACTGGCTTTCATACCCAGTGGATCGCCATACGATTCAATAAAGCCGTTCACAAAATCAACCAGTGAAGCCACATCTTTCACCCATTTAATGGAATAATCATCGTAAGTTTTCAGACTTCCGGTTTTATAAAACTCAATTAATGAATTAATTACATCTTTCTGTTGATCATTTTCGGTCACAGTAGCTGCTTTATCGAGCCAACCAACAATTTTAAGAATAGCCTGACTGTATAGCCCACCCACTTTGTAGGTTTTCTCTACCAAAACACCATTTTCCTTTAGCAGTTTGCTGTTCAAGCCGTATGATACAGGGGTGCTGTCTTTCGGATTTTTCATTTTTCCGTAGAAAACTTCCACTTCAACCTGTGTAACTCCTTCACCATAATAATTATTAGCTGAAGTCTGGATTAAATCCACGTCTGCAGCCTGATTAGTACGTTTGGGATATATGGCAGGGTCAAAAATAACAGGTTTCAGTTCAGTTATTAAATCTTCAAGCGATTGTCCGGATTTCAAAACAGCTGTAAATTGTTTTTTATCAATTGATTTAATTGCTTCCTCAAAAAACTTCTCGGAAAATTCAGGAATAAATTTATCTTCGGAATAATGATGGTGTATTCCGGATCCCATCCACACACGTTTCAGGTAGGTAGTTAAGTGCACAAAATCAGTCGATTTTCGGTCACCTTTGTAATTTATATAAATAATTTCAAATGTACGACGAATGCACAAATTGTATTTATTATTCTGGTCAAAAAAAATGTCATGCCCTTCCAATGCAGCTTCGGTCAGGTAATAAACCAGTTCTTTTTGTTTCAGACTCAATTTTTCAAAATCAGGAACCCGATATCGTAAAATTTCGATATCTGCAAAACGATCCACTGTGTATTTAAAATCTTTAATATTGGGCGTGGCAGTTCTCTCAGCACTACAAGCTATCATCATATATGACATGGTAATTAATATTAGTTTTTTCATAAAAACATATTATGAAGATTATAGTTCTAAAGTTTTCAAAAAAAACAATTTTGAAATAAATGAATGTATCGCAGAAAATATCATTTTACACTATTTATCCCTTTCATTGTTTATAAAATAATGACCTTTGATGCAAGCACCAAAGGTCGTTAATGTTTTTTCAGTTATTCAAATTACAGCTTGTGGTGTGCTCCATCGCAATAAGGTGGATTTTTCGAATGCTTACACCCACACAACCAGGCAGTACCTGTTTTTTCGGGAGTAAATGACATAGGAGTAAATTCTGTTCCTTTGTGTGAACCATCGCAAAATGGTTGTTTAGCACTTTTACCACAGCTACACCAATGATAATTTTTACCGGCTTCCAGGTCTACAGCAAACGGTCCTTTTTGAGCAATTGTTGGTTCCATCATGTTCGTTTTAATTGGTATAATTCTAATTCTTGTAAAGTTACTACTAATAAATTAGATTCAACTCACAACACTTTTATTTATAACACGTAAAGTTCCCCTTCCGGGAATTAAGCGGGTATTAAACACTTTCATTCTTTCTTTTTAACCTTGCATGACTATGTTTTCGACCATAAGTGAAATATATTACAAAACCAATCAACATCCAGCCAATGAGTCGAATCCATGTATCCATGGGGAGTGCAGCCATTTGAGCAAAGCAAACCAACGCACCTAAAATTGGGACAAAGGGTACCCACGGAGTTTTGAAACCACGTACAGCATGAGGTTCAGCTTTTCGTAACAGAATAATCCCAATCGATACAATTACAAAGGCAAGTAAAGTACCGATGGATACCATTTCGCCCAATAAGCCGATAGGGAAAAGTCCGGCAAAAAAAGCAGCAAAACAACCGGTTACAATAGTTGTTATATGAGGCGTTTTAAATTTCTTGTGTGTTTTAGCAAAGCTTTTCCACAATAAACCATCGCTCGCCATGGTGAAGAACACACGTGACTGACCCAATAAAAGCACCAGTACGACAGAACTCAATCCGGCAATAGCACCT
>JBAWXD010000348.1:0-2852 GCA_037144275.1 Paludibacter sp.
AAACGATTACGGGGGTTTTCTTCTGGGGGATATAATCAATGATCTTCATTTGCGCCAATAATTTGAGCTGCTTATAAACTTCATCGCCGGCCAAAGCGGACCTGTGAGCCAAAAGGGATTCATCAATATTCACAAAATCGGTAAATACGCCTGTATAAGACCTAAGGATCAGCTTAATAAATAAGTCAAGGTTTTCATTCCCCATTTGGATTTTATAAAGGTCATCACGTCTGACAGTGAACAGGATACGGGAGTAGTTGTCCACATTCTCGACATAGGAAAGGTATTCCTGCCGTTCAAGGAGTTTCAAACTATGATAAACTGCACTTTTTGAGCCATTCCTTTCGAAAGTTCTTCTACTTTTTTGTCCCACCAGGCTTGAATTTCAAATTCTTCGAACCAGTATTTCAAAGCTTTAAGTGCATCGTGTCGACTCATTCCTTTCAGTTGAGCCAGATACAAACATTGCTCACCCACTTTCATCTTTTTGTACAATCCGCGTTCTTCGGGCAAGTAGCCTATCTGTTGTACATCAGCAGGAGTCATGCGTTTGCCATTCAGGCGCACTTCACCACTATCGGGTGCAGTTATGCAGTTGATAATCCGAATCAGCGTTGTTTTTCCGGCGCCGTTAGGTCCCAGCAAACCATAAATGCTGTTTTCCGGTACGGTCAGGCTCACACTGTCCAGTGCTAAATGTCCGGCAAATTGTTTGACAACGTTTTCGACTTCCAGTAATATCATAATGTGATGAATTGGTAATGTAATGATGTGATAATAAGGTGAGGTGATAGATTTATTCTCTATTTATTTTTTAATTTCATTGTCGAGATTATACTTGAAAGTAATTTCTTTACGTTCAATAATTTTACTAATAATTCAGGATTGAAAGGATATTTTTGAGAAAACTGACATAAGAGTAACCAATATTCTGTTTCCTCAGATTCTTTAGCTGCAATTTTTAATTTATGAATAAAATCAGCACTACTTTCACTATTTTATGCCTCTCTTACATTTGCACCTATTGACGTGCACGATTTCAGAATTTGATTTGAAATAACAAATTTTCGATGCTCATCAAGTAATTCCGAAAATGAAATAATATCTAATGCAAACTCAAAACTCAATTCTAAAATCTCATTTCTCTTTTCCAAAACAAATCTTTATCATAATATTATCTACACTTCTCCTAATCAATATATTATCACATCATCTAATCATCACATTTTCCCCTCATCAGCAAAACTGTAATATTGCCCACGGGCAATAATGATATGGTCGATAAATGCAATGCCAATGGCTTTACAGCCTTCTTTTACACGACGGGTTATCTGTTCGTCTTCCTGACTTGGTCGGTTTTGTCCCGAAGGATGATTATGAGCAACCACTATAGCCTGAGCCGATTTCTCTAACGCCAGTTTCAGCAACATGGGCACATCCACTACCGTTTGTTTGCTTCCACCCTGCGTCAGTCGCCTTGTTTCAATCACTTTATTGGCACCATTCAGCAGTCCAATCCAAAACTCTTCGTGTGGCAAATCCACAAGCTGTGGTTCAAACAATTCAAACAAATCAAGACTTGACGAAATTTTCTTACGTTCCAATATTTCATTGGTTTTACGGCGTTTGCCAAGTTCTAATGCCGCCATAATGGTTATGGCTTTTGCTTCGCCAATGCCTTTAAATCGTTTGCACAAATCGTGAATTGTAAGTTGCGCCAGTTCATTAATATTATCGTGACATTCGTGCAGAATACGCCGTGAAAGTTCTACTGCCGATTCATCTTTATTCCCCGAAGCTATTAGAATAGCCAATAACTCCGCATCCGAGAGACTCTGAGAGCCTTTGTGCAGCATCTTTTCGCGTGGACGGTCATCTTCAGCCCAGTCACGTATGGTTAGTCTCTTTTCATCCGTTAACATGCTCCAAAAGTACGAAATATTTTCTTTTTCACAAATCGAATTTAGCAGAAAAAAAAAGCTGTATCAAAATATATTTGATGCAGCTTCAATATGTTGTCAAAACAAAGTATTTATATATCCTTCACTTTAAAAGGATTATATGAAATTCCATAATCAATCACTTCAGTATGTTCATGATTTTTTATCCATTTTACAATAAAAATAGTAACTGGCAGAAGAATTAATTCGTAAGCTGTTTTCAGAATAATTTGCGTAAAAATCATAATAATCAAATGGTGGTGCTTAATAATACCTGAAAAAGCAATAGTAAAAAAGACCAACGAATCAGCACCTTCACCAAAAATGGTAGAAACTATGGCACGAATACCAAAATGACGACCATGTTGGCGGACTTTCATTTTACTCATTATATAAGCATTGATAAATGACCCAATCAAAAAGGCTATAAAGCTGGCTATTGCAATGCGTTCACTACTAAGTAATATCTGCGCAAAAGCATGTTGATAAATAAAGTGAGGAGACGATGGTAACCAAAAAGAAATCCTGAATATAAAAACAGCAAAAAAATTCAACATAAAACCAATCCAAATTATCATTCTCATCTTTCGGTAGCCCCAAACTTCAGCCACTAAATCGTTGATAATGTATGTTAACGGGAAAATAAGTAGTCCCGCAGTTATATCAAAGCCAAAAACGCGCACTATTTTCTGACTTACAATGTTAGCCACTATCAGGCAGACAGTGAACATCAGACTGCATATCATATAAACAATTGAGACTTTTTTACTCATAGCGTTTGGAGTTTATGAACATAGGCAAAGATAGAAGTTTTTTATTTAATCGAGTAGGAAGTGAGCGATTAGTTCGCTCACTGTCCTCTCACACCACCGTACGTACCGTTCGGTATACGGCGGTTTCTTAATTTACACA
>JBAWXD010000349.1:0-2838 GCA_037144275.1 Paludibacter sp.
TACAACATATTCAGAATATTACTCACCACCTTATAATTTAATTATCAGTATTTAACACTGTGCACTTATTAGTTTTTCATGACGTGCACTTATTAGTATTTCGTGTAAAAAAGTGTATTTCTTTGCCACGAAGTGGCTAAATGTGCATAACCCCGTACATAGTGCGGGGTAAAAAATCTCACTTATATTTTTATTACCCCGTCGGGGTAAAATGTGCTTAACCCCCAGTGAGCATGCGATACTGGGGGATAAAATGCACACTCTTATACCAACCCCCATCGGGGTTGAACAATCATAACGTTTTATAGATACTCAAAAAATATTTTTACAAATACTGTATTTTAATCAAAAAATAGTACATTTGCAAACCACTACACAATTCATAGTGGTTTGCAAATACAAATATGTCGGAATTACAAGAAAAGAACAAAAATGCAAGTTGGGATAAATTTCTTGTTGAGTTACAGGAAAAAGGTCGCTATGCTTTTACATTCGACGATTTACGCAACTATTTTGATTTATCCGAAGAATCCCTTTTACAAGGTCTTTTTAGGTATAAGCAAAAGAAACAGGTAGCACAAATCCGGAAAGGATTTTATGCTATAATTACTCCAGAATATTCAAAACAGGGTATGCTTCCTTACCACTTGTTCATCGACGATTTAATGAAGTCCCTGAACAAACCCTACTACGTGGCTTTGCTTTCTGCCTCTGCCTTATATGGAGCAGCTCATCAACAGCCCATGGAGTATTATGTAATCGCTCAAACACCGGCACCAAGGAGCATTAATAGTAAGAAGTTGAAAATTTCGTTTCTGTCAAAAAACACATGGGAACTGGATGATATTATTCAAAAAACAACCGATGCAGGTTATATAAATGTATCCTCACCCGAACTAACCGCATTAGATTTATTAGCTTATGTTGAAAAGATTGGTCTGAACCGTATCACAACTGTTTTACAGGAACTGGCTCAATCCATAAAAGTATCTTCACTCTCACGAACAATCAAAAAATATCCAAATACCCCCGTAATACAGCGACTGGGCTACATCATGGATAAAGTATTTGATGAAAAAAAAATAGCTGAAGTGCTGTTGAAAAGTTTAAAAGACAGAAATATTTCCCCTGTTTTACTATCCACTCAGAAAAGTAAGAATGGTCAGTTAGATGAAACGTGGAAAGTAATAATTAATATGGAAATAGAAAGCGATTTATGATACCCCAAAGATACATACAAGAGTGGAAAGAGCAGGCACCATGGCCTACAGATGCACAGGTGGAGCAGGATTTAATTATTGCACGGGCTTTAGTTGAATTGTTTTCAGATGAATTGATAAACAAATCGCTTGCTTTCAGGGGAGGTACAGCCTTACACAAACTCTATCTAAAGCCCCAAATACGATATTCTGAAGATATCGATTTAGTTCAAATCAACTCAGAGCCAATCGTTGCGGTTCTCAAAAGAATTCGCGAGAGACTGGCTTCCTTTTTGGGTACAAAAAGAACCGTTTTACAGCACATTCACAACAATACTGTAATTTATCGATTCGAAACCACTACCCAGCCGGTAATAAGCATGAGGTTGAAAATTGAGATTAATACCCGTGAACACTTTAATGTATTAGGATTAAAGGAAATCCCTTACAAAGCAGAAAATTCATGGTTCACTGGTGAATGTAATCTAACTGGTTATGAATTAGAAGAATTGTTAGGCACTAAGCTCAGAGCATTATACCAGCGTCGTAAAGGACGTGACCTTTTCGACTTATATTGGGCATTAACCAATCACGAAGTTGACACCCTGAAAGTAATTCAATGCTACAAAGCCTACATGGATTTCTCTGTCGAAAACCCACCAACCAAAAAACAATTTCTGACCAACATGGACGAAAAAATGAAAGACAAAGAATTCATTCAAGACATTCACAGTATTCTAAGACCTGAGGTGGAATATGATAATGTGAAGGCGTGGGAAGTAGTAAGAGCAGAATTAATTGATAAAATCTAAAAGAATCCATTAAGAGAAACAGGCAAGAATTTCATTACCAATAGCAATTATGTTAGCAATATAACAACTATAACCGACAAAATTATTCATTATGACAAAATTTGAATTGCTCAATGTTTTGAATTCCGAAAAGCAAAGACTCTCGGCTGCTTACACTAAACCGGGTTGGACAGTTTGGGCTATTATTGGCAGTTTTTCAGGTTGTATATGGCTGTTGTTGGGATTATTTGAAACAAATACTTTTGATTATGAAGGTGTTATTCCGTTATATTTAATATTTGTAAATGTTGGTTTGTTTTTTTCGGGGTATAATGTCAATAACAGCAAGAATTCTACAGTTTACAAAGAAAAATATAAAGGAATTAATGAGATTATTAATGGAGGTCCTTCACTTTTAGTTTTATCTATTCTGTATTTTATAAGTTTAATTTTGTTATGCTCGCAACTACTCATTATTGAAAAATGGTGTATATGGTTTTACGGTGTATTGAATTCAATCTATATCCTGTTTTTGATATTTGCAATTATTGTTGCCAAGTTGAATATTCCATTACCGCAGAAGAAGGAAAAATTAAATGCCAGAATTGAATTTATTGCCAGGATTACATTTACAATCTTACCAATTGTACCAATAATTATTACTTATCATTCTTATGCAAACTTAGTCGATGTCAAATATGCTTTGTTACTCTTTGCAATCACATATCTTTTCAATTTATTTATATCTTCAAAACCAAGTAGAGATTTATCAAAAATTGATGAGTTAATAGGAAGAGTTATTTATGATGAGAATCCGAATATAGAAGCAATATTTAAAGAGCTTGAAA
>JBAWXD010000350.1:0-2823 GCA_037144275.1 Paludibacter sp.
GTCAAAAGTACTATTTTTATATCAAATAAAAAAGTAATATGATCTACATACCATTCATCAAGTTCAAATTTTTTCCCCCAATCTATTGCATTACGTCCATTTACTTGCGCCCAACCAGTTATTCCGGGACGAACTTCATGCCGACGTGCCTGTTGCTTGTTATATAATGTCAAATATTGAACCAATAATGGTCTCGGACCTATTAATGACATATCACCTTTAAGAACATTAATAAGTTGAGGTAATTCATCTAACGATGTTGACCGCAACAATTTGCCAATTTTAGTTAAACGCTCACCATCCGGTAATAAATCTCCATTTTTGTCCCGTTTATCATTCATTGTTTTAAATTTAATGATTTTAAAAAGTGCTTCATTTTTACCCGGACGCATTTGATAAAAAAAAACTTTCGTTCTTTCATTTGCAACCAATAAGCACAACATAACCAAAATCATCACAGGGCTTAAAATAATCAATGTAGAAAGTGAAAATGAGAAATCTAAAAACCGTTTAAAAAACAACTTATACATTTATTTTGCATTATTACAACTAATATTCATATCTAATAATTTCAATTAAAGCTCGTCTTTTTTTGCCATCAATATATACCATTATAATCTCAAAATTCAGTTAATTAGAGTCTATTTTAAGCTCAGAAAGAATATGATTGGACAATTGATTATATATTTTTGAAGTATTCAATTTATCATCTATTAATTTGATAGAATTATTTTTCCATGATTTATAGTGATCCCAATTATCACACACATCAAATAATATTTCCGGTAAATTAAATTCATTAAAATTTAGTCCAATCTGATAATCCTTAACTATATCAGCCGTTTCCCCCACTAAGTTATTTAGTACAAATAGTTTCAATCCAACATAATCATTAAACTTATAACTATAAATTACTTCGGTTGTTTTTTTAAATGAATTAATAGCAATATCACAGCATGAAAGATATTTTAGGTAATCATTATACGGAATTCTTCCAGTAATCTCGACATTTAAATTATTTAGTTGAATATATTTACTTATATACTCCTGATATTCACCACCACCAACAAAAAAAAACCGATATTTCACAGCTTTATCATCAATATACTTTATTGCTTTCAAAATTGAATCAAAATCATAGCTATTTCCCAAACTACCTCCATAACAGATCCATATTTCATCATTTTTAGCTAGAGTAATTAAGTTACTATCCAAAACTAACCTATTCATTTCTTCAACATCTACTCCTAAATATGTATAAGACCAACTACTAGTAGTACCCTTTGATAACGCAATTTTGGCATACATATTTGATTCAGCAGAAATATAGTCAGCCATGGAATATGCTTGATTAGTTATAAATTTCCATGGATAAATAAAGGGTTTTAATAGTTTAAATTTAAATGATATCGGGAAAAGTGAATCTGGCCATAAATCAATTACGTCAATAACAAACCTCACATCTTTCTTTTTGCAGAATTTTCCACAATAAAAAGCTGATAATGATGAAGGCATTGTACAATAAATCAATTTAGGAAGAACTTCAACACGATTTAAATATTTTTTTAATTTAATTGCAAATACAATATGACTATAAACTCTTTTAATAGAAAGGTTTTTTTGATATGACGGAACATGAATATATTTAGTGAAAGTTGAATTGTGATAAGACTTATATTGTTTGGAAGAGTGATTAAAATCTGCAGTAACAATTAGTCTGTCAAACCCTTCAAATGCATTATAGACTTTACCAATACGACAATTATAATCGATATTTACATCTCCAAATAATGAAATAAATAAAATAAATCTATCCATATAATTAACACAGGTTTATATAATAATTAAAGTTAAAAAACGAATAATCAATCTAGTTGAGTATAATTTTAAGAAGTTTAAAGTATTGCTTTTCTCCTAAAATCTTATAAAAAAAATACTTAATATATTGATTGCAAATAGGAATTAAAGTATTATTAAAACTAATGGCATTATGATTTTTTTTGCTAATTTTCAATCCTTCAGAAATTATCTGATTTATTAATTTCATAGAACTTGGAATAGTAGAAATACCCCCCAGTTCAAAATTAACTACTATTGCATCGATAAAAATAGTTTCAAATTCATTTATAGCTCTTAATTTATAATCTACATCTGATGCAATTTTATATTTTAAATCGTAAGTGTTTACCTTATAAAAAGACTTAGGAAATAAAATTGTTTGATGACTTGGAGTGATTTTTGACAACCACTCACTATAATTATTTTCAGTTATTTTAAGACTCGGCATATAATATATCGTTTTATTCTCAAATATATTTTCAGCTCGACCAAAATACAACTTGTTTTTACTATCAATTTTTGATGTTAATGTTTTTAAAGAATCAGAATTGCTTAAAACATCACCTGAATTCAGAAATAAGGCAAAATCACCAGATGCATAATCTTTACCTTTATTCATTGCATCATACAAACCAGAGTCTTTTTCAGAAATAACCTTTGCGATTTTATTTTTATGCTTATTTACAAGATAGTCCTCGGTTGATAATATTATAACAATGTCTTTATCAGCCTTATCCGTAAATAATGACAAATTTTTTGAAATGCCACTCCACACATAGAACCCTTTTTCTCCTGGTTGAATAAAATGAACAATTTGTATTTTAACTCTTTCATTTTTATTGATTATATGATAAAATATGACGTATGAAAATAATTTTATAAAAATAAGTGAAGGAGGAATTTTAAAGTGAAAAAATTTAAATGTCCACAAAAAAAACCATGCGGAACTCAGCAACAAGAAAACAGAAAGAAGAACAATAAAAG
>JBAWXD010000351.1:0-2811 GCA_037144275.1 Paludibacter sp.
ACCTCAAACACAGGAAATTATGAATAAATTTCCGAATGCACCACATTTTCAGGATTACCGAAAAATGTTCGACAAAATGGCGAATCAGATAGATGCCGTAGTAATTGGAACGCCTGATTTTAGTCATTTCCCTGCCACTATGTTAGCCATGGCACTTGGCAAGCATGTCTATGTAGAAAAACCAATGGCTCATACCTTCAACGAAGTGGAATTGATGATGCACGCAGCAAAAAAGTACGGAGTAGTAACTCAGATGGGTAATCAAGGACATTCCGAAGCAAATTATTTTCAGTTCAAAGCTTGGAAAGAAGCTGGTATTATTAAAGATGTAACTGCTATAACAGCTCACATGAACAATCCCCGACGGTGGCACTCGTTCGATTCACAAATGAAATGCATGCCTTCGGGCGAACCGGTTCCCGCTACCTTGGATTGGGATACATGGCTTGGAACTGAGCAATTTCACGATTATAACCACGATTATATCAATGGTCAATGGCGTTGTTGGTACGATTTTGGAATGGGTGCGTTGGGCGATTGGGGAGCACATATTCTTGATACTGCACACCAGTTTCTCGAATTAGGATTGCCAACGGAAATTAGTTTATTAAAAGAAAATGGTCATAACAAGTTCTTCTTTCCATATTCTTCCACCATATTATTCAAATTTCCGGCACGTGGAGACATGCCACCTTGCGATATAACTTGGTATGATGGACTTGATAATCTGCCTTCTGTGCCTGAAGGATACGGAAATGTAGTGTTAGATTCAAACATTCCACCACCGAGTAACGGACAAATTTTACCCGCAAAATTAAATCCCGGTAAAATTATTTATAGCAAAGAACTGACATTCAAGGGAGGAACTCATGGTAGTACTTTGTCTATCATTCCAGACGAAAAAGCAAAAGAAATGGCTTCAAAACTCCCAATTGTTCCTGAAAGTTCATCGAATCATTTCGCCAATTTTCTATTGGCATGTAAGGGTCAGGAAAAAACACGCTCGCCATTTGAAATTGCGGGTCCGTTAACCCAGGTTTTCTGCCTTGGAGTGTTAGCGCAACAATTGAATACTAAGTTAATATTCGACCGCAACTCAAAGCAAATAACTAACAATTCACAGGCTAACCAATTACTGATTGGAGCCGAACCCCGCAAAGACTGGAAACAATATTATATGCTTTAATTGACTTCGTAAAATAAATGGCAAATATTAATAGACGACAATTTATAAAAGAAATTGGGATGGTAGGTGGTGGAGTACTTCTTGCAACAAGTCCATGGTTTTCGGTTTTTTCGGAGCAAAAAAATACTGTTGGTTCTGTTGCACGTATTGGTGTAATCGGTTCTGGGTCAAGGGGTCAGTTTTTGATGAATTATTTACACAAAAATCCGAAAGTTGAGATTGTTGCTGTATGTGATATTTACAAACCTTCAATTGATGCAGCTTTGAATATTGTTCCAACGGCTAAAGTTTACAATGACTATCGCAGACTACTCGATGATAAAAAAATTGATGCAGTAGTGATTGCTACTCCCCTCGACAGGCATTTTCAAATAGCAATGGATGCTTTCGATGCCGGAAAACATGTCTTTTGCGAGAAGTCAATTGCTTATTCACTCGATGAAAACTATAAGATTTATCAAAAATATCTGAGCTCAAATCGTGTGTTTTTTGTTGGACAACAACGCCTTTTCAATCCCCGATATATAAAAGCTATCGAAAAAGTTCATTCAGGTGAGCTAGGTGAAATTAGCGGTTTACGGACTTTTTGGCATCGAAATAATGATTGGCGGCGACCAGTTCCCTCATCCGGATTGGACGAGGAAATCAACTGGCGTTTGTATAAATCCCATTCAAAAGGTATAATGACCGAACTGGCTTGTCATCAACTTCAAATTGGTACTTGGGCAATGCGACAGATTCCGGATAAAGTAATGGGACACGGTGCGATAACTTACTGGAAAAAGAAGCGTGAAGTGTATGATAATGTGAGTTGTATTTATATGTTCGACAATGGTATTAAGATGAACTTCGACTCAATTTTATCCAATAAATTCTATGGTCTCGATGAACAAATCCTTTGCAGTAAGGGAACCATCGAATTAGAAAAGAATAAATACTATTTTGAGAAAATTCCACCAGCACCTGCTTTTCTTCAGTTGATACACGATGTTGAAAATGCTACGTTCGGTTCATTACCCTTTGCCGGTACAAGTTGGGTGTCTGAAACTGCGAATAAAAACTCTGGACAATATATACTTGATAAAAAACAGGATAGTGATGGTACATCTCTATTATTGGAGGCATTTGCTGAAGCAGTAATAACTCAAAAACAACCCGAACTAATAGCCGAAGAAGGATATTACGCTACTGCACTGAGTTTGTTGGGTCAGCAGGCTATGGAGGAAGAACGAATGATGGTTTTTCCAGATGAATACAAACTCAATTACTTAAATCACAAAAGTCTTACACATATAAACTAACAACGATGAAAGATTTGGTAATTTCAAACAAGAGAATTCAAACAGAGTTGAAAACAATTCTTATTTGTCTATTTATAAGCATGTTGGTGAATGTTGGAGCAATAATATTTTATAAAGCAGCTGTTATGGAATTTTTTACTTCACTTCAATATGTAATTCTTTTTGCAATGGTATTGTATCTGATTTGGAGTTTTTTGAGATTCGTTTTTTATTTCTCAAGTCGGATTTTCAGTAAATCAAATCAATAGAATCAATTAACTCTTTTGTTTTCAAAGGCGGTGCAATATAATCTAAATAACATAAGCGATAATAGAAAACTTCTTT
>JBAWXD010000352.1:0-2807 GCA_037144275.1 Paludibacter sp.
TAAAATCTAATGCAGTTGCTTTTAAAATTCATCCTGAAATTTTTTAGTCTGCTATAGCTTAAAATACAAGGATTGGTCCTTATTATTTTCTTTGGTAAGCGGTTTTATACCCAAAATCAATAAAAATAAAAAATAATGTGCTGAAAATTTGGCTTATACCAACTTGTTTTTGTTATTTTGCACTCAATTTCAATTTAACATCCACCTAACTGATTGTAGAATGTCTAAAAATCTTGTTATTGTAGAATCACCTGCCAAAGCTAAAACCATCGAAAAATTTCTTGGAAAAGACTATCAGGTAATGTCTAGTTTCGGCCATATACGTGATTTAGCCGAGAAAGGCATCGGGATAGATTTTGAGAACAACTATCAACCTGAATACGTGGTTTCTACCGACAAGAAAAAAACGGTTGCTGAACTCAAAAAAGCAACAAAAGATGCAGAAATTGTATGGCTTGCCTCCGATGAAGACCGCGAGGGAGAAGCTATTGCCTGGCATTTATATGAAGAATTAAAATTAAAAAAAGAAAATACACGCCGAATTGTTTTTCACGAAATAACCAAAGATGCCATCCTGAATGCTATCGAACATCCACGGGATATTGATATTCATCTGGTGGATGCTCAGCAGGCACGACGTGTCCTCGACAGGATTGTGGGTTTTGAACTTTCTCCGGTGTTATGGCGCAAGGTTCGCCCATCCCTTTCGGCAGGACGAGTTCAGTCGGTTGCTGTACGTTTAATTGTGGAGCGTGAACGTGAAATTAATCAGTTTTTGGCTGATGCAAATTATAAGGTAAGTGCCTTGTTTAATTCGGTGGATGTAAATGGGAAAGCCATAGAACTGAAAGCAGAACTTTCGCAACGTTTTGCCACTAAAGCTGAAGCAATGGTTTTTCTGGAGTCCTGCAAAAATGCTCAATTCAGCGTGGATAATATTATCACCAAACCTACTAAAAAATCACCTGCACCGCCTTTCACTACATCCACACTCCAACAGGAGGCAGCCCGTAAATTGGGTTTTTCGGTGGCGCAAACCATGCAAGTGGCGCAACGACTATATGAATCGGGTAACATAACCTATATGCGTACCGACTCAGTAAATCTTTCCGGACTGGCATTAGGAACTTCCAAAGCCGAAATTATTAGTATGGCCGGAGAAAAATATGTTCATACCCGACAATTCAATACCAAAACCAAAGGTGCTCAGGAAGCTCACGAAGCCATTCGTCCGAGCTATATGAATGCTCACACAGTAGACGGAAGTTCACAGGAAAAACGGCTTTATGAATTAATCTGGAAACGTACCATTGCTTCGCAAATGGCTGATGCTGAACTGGAGAAAACATCAATTTACATAAGTATATCCGGCAACAAACAACAATTTATTGCCTCAGGTGAGGTGATAATTTTTGATGGTTTTCTGAAAGTATATATGGAGTCGACTGACGATGAAACGGATGCTGAAAACGAATCACTGTTACCGGCAATGAAAAATGGGGAGAAACTTATTTCGGAAGAAATTGTGGCACAGGAACGTTTTTCACAAAAACCTCCACGCTATGGCGAAGCCAGCCTGGTGCGCAAACTCGAAGAATTGGGCATTGGACGTCCTTCGACATACGCTCCAACAATTTCCACTATTCAGAATCGCAGCTATGTTGAAAAAGGTGACCGCACAGCTGAAAAGCGCAATTATAATGTATTGAAACTGAAAGCCGGAAAGATTACCGATAAAATTAAAGAAGAAAATACCGGGGCTGAAAAATCCAAGTTGTTTCCAACCGATATAGGGATGGTCGTTAACGACTTTTTGACTGAATACTTCCCGACCATTCTAAATTACAACTTTACGGCGGATGTCGAAAAAGAATTCGACTTAATAGCTGATGGTGAGATAAAGTGGACCAATGCCATTGATAAATTCTACAAAAATTTTCACCCAATTGTGGAAGACACCATGAAAAATTCCGAACGTCAGGTGGGTGAACGGATTCTGGGAACTGATCCAACAAGTGGTCGTCAACTCTCCGTTAAATTGGGAAAATATGGTCCATTGGCCCAAATCGGAACGGCTGAAGAAGAAGAAAAACCAATTTTTGCGTCCCTGCGTAAAGAACAATCCATCGAAAGTATTAGTCTGGAAGAAGCACTTGAATTATTTAAACTTCCGCGTCAGGCAGGCGAATTTGAAGGGAGTATAATGACCGTGGCAATTGGCCGTTTTGGACCCTATATTCGCCATGATGGAGCATTTTATTCGCTACCGAAAACTGATGACCCCATGGAAGTCAGTACAGAACGTGCCATAGAAATTATTCAGGAAAAGCGCGAAACGGAGAAAAACAGAATAATAAAAACGTTGGGCGAAAACGGAGAAATACAAGTGTTGAACGGACGTTTTGGTCCTTATTTTACTTGTGATAAGATAAACTATAAAATTTTTCCAAAAGGAACCGATCCTGCTACATTGACTTTGGAACGTTGTCAGGAATTGATAGCCGCCCAGCCTGATGCTGGTGCTAAAAAGAAACCTTTTGGAAGAAAAGCCACGGCAGCTAAAACGGAAACAAAACCTAAAGCCAAAGCAAAACCCAAAACGAAACCGAAAGCAAAGTAAATAGTTATTCGTTATTTGGTTATTAGGTTATTCGTTACACGTAATTTGCACTTCTGATATTATTTGCTATTAATTTTGAAAATCAATAACATGCAGTAAATAAAGTGAAACAAATAACAAGTAGTAAATAACGTAACTACTCAGCACCCCTAAATTGATGATACAGAATATTTTAGGTTTTCTGGTG
>JBAWXD010000353.1:0-2799 GCA_037144275.1 Paludibacter sp.
TATCAAATGGAAATACAAGGTCTCCGACATCGATATTCGGAAAATTGACCATGAATTTATTACAAGTTATGAGTTTTACCTAAAGACAAAATGCAATTGCTGCCAAAATACAACATCAAAGTATATCAAGAATTTCGGGAAGATTATCCGTATCTGTATAGCCAACGGTTGGATAGATCGGAATCCATTTGTTAATTATAAGAGTAGGATGGTCGAAGTTGAACGAGCATTTTTATCTCAGGATGTAATTGAAACCATGTTTAATAAAGAGTTTGGAACTGACCGTCTCAATCTGGTAAAAGATATATTCCTGTTCAGTTGCTTTACAGGTTTAGCTTATGTTGATGTAAAAAAGTTAAAAAGAAATAATATTGCACTAGGTGTTGATGGAGAACGTTGGATTTTCATTAACCGAACAAAAACAGATACACGTTCCAACATTCCTTTATTACCCATTTCGACAGCTATTCTTGAGAAATACCAGAACCACCCACAAGCAATCAACCAGGAGCGTTTATTGCCTATTCTGAGCAATCAAAAGATGAATTCCTATTTAAAGGAAATAGCTGACCTTTGCGGTATTCATAAAGAATTGACTTTTCACATTGCGCGTCATACCTTTGCCACGACCGTCACGCTCACAAATGGCGTTCCAATTGAAAGCGTTTCGAAGATGCTAGGACATAAAAATCTGCATACAACACAACATTATGCCAAAATTCTTGACTTGAAAGTAAGTGATGATATGAAAGTTTTGAAAGAAAAGTTTGGAGACGGATATCAAATGGGAATTAAGAAGTCAGCTGGATAATACCTTGCCATATGGTTTAAATTAGTCCATCAATCTTTATTAATAGTATATTATATGGCTACAAAATAAACTATCCATAGCAGAATTTGTTCAGATAATCAGTATAAACCCGATTATCTGAACAAACTGCACAACAAAAAAGCCGTATATAATTAACAATCTATCATGCGGAAAAGTTTAAAAACCCTTTATAGTAAGCTTAAGTTGTCTTGCAAATCTACAAACGTAATGAACCGATATTGTATATCGTTTTTCTTAATGAAAGGTATTGAGATAGATTCGTTTGTCAAAAATACATACTCAAAATCATACTCTTCTATATTCGGAATCTCAAATATCGAAAAAGCTCTTTTATTTTCGTGTATCCATGTTTTACGTCTATCGACCTTAGGTATCCAGGGTGTATCTCCATCAATAAATTTCATCAATTCAAGATACATTTCATAAGGAGTTCGTGGTTCATTCAAATATTTACACTCAATACTTATAATCCGCTTGTTATCATTATCAATAATAAGAACATCAATATCTCCAATATCTTCACCGTTTTTTAAAATGCCGTTGGGTTTTATTGTAACTTCCTTTTTTACTTTAATATTCTTTCCTTTAAATTTCATTTTTAAGAAAGAATATACCTCGTTAGTAAAATCTGCCCCATTTTCATTATTCGTTTGAGATAAGAATGATTTCATTTCCATACTTTTTGCATGAAATCTCCCATGTGAAATTAAAGAAGTGAAATTCATCAAGAAATCAATCAACGCCCTGGCTCCAAAAGTAAGATACCCTATTTCATCTTCTTGTATAACAATTAACGGTCTACTTAATAATGATAGTTTTCTGTTGTACCGCCAAGGGTAAAAATCTTCATTTTTAAATCCATGTACCTTTACATTTTGTACCTTTCCACGACTAAATAGACTAAAATTTGCTATGTATGTCATGATAGTATTTTTGTCAATACTATATTTATCTTCTAAATGAAATATAAATTCTTCTTCCTTAATTACAGCTACTGAATCTTCCTCTTCAAATGCCATACCTATAGCTAAATGTGTAATACCGACACAATCATCATAAGACATATTAAATTCAGAGTGAAAAGCTCTATCAAAATCAGTTTCTTCATATTTTTCATCCACTTTCACGTTGATTTTGGGAAATGAAAAAGTATTAGATAAATATTTTTTTCTATAGAATATATTTTCATTAACCTTGGTTAAAGCATAACGGGATAATACATTTTCATCAAAACTTTTATCTGTACCGATTCTCCCTGATTTTAGAAGAGATATTTCCGTGTCAGTTAGATTAAAATTAAGACTATCACTAACAAATCCCCAATTGATAATATGAATCATATATGCAACACAAGTGTCCAATGTTGCAATATCTAAAGATTTTGCACCCCTCATAGGCTCTGCAACTATATGTTCAATCAAACATCTCAATGCAAGAGATATTTCCGTATTCTTTTTGCTTTGTTTTGCAACATGGGTGTGGATATCAGTATAATCCTTAAAACACTCTATTTTTGGGATGATTTCAAGATTATACGCTTCTCTCTTTTGGACAGCAGCCTCATGCAATGCTAATAATTTTCGTACAACATCTTTTCCACTATAATCTTTTATTAAGAAACGCAACTTATCATAAAAATGTACAACAACTTTATTGACTAATTGTCGTTTATAATCAGTGCTCAAACGGTCTTTGGGCTTATATGGTTTTTCAGTGAGTATTTCTCCTAAATGATCTAACTCCTTATTTAATGCATATGGCGATGATAATCTTAATGGTATAATATTCCTAGGAATTACCCTTATGTCATAATCTGAGATTTTGAAAATTATTTTCTTTTGGGAAGATAATGGCATATTATCCTTTATTATATTATCCACAACTTTATAGTCATGCCCTACACCATTCCAGTACATATCACATATAGCATGTAGTATTTTCTGTATAAGAATTTTTTCTGCATAATT
>JBAWXD010000354.1:0-2790 GCA_037144275.1 Paludibacter sp.
AACATACCCTTGCAGGATGATGACGTATTAAAAATTGATCCATACAAAATAAGGGTTACTGTGACCGGAGGCCTTAAACATAGCGGTATTTTCGAAGGAATCAAAGATGATTCGTACCAAAATATAATCCGTTATGCCGGTGGTTATACCGATTTAGCTGATAGATCCCGAATAACCATATTCAGATTGGTTGGGAAGCAGAGAACTGTGGTTGATGTGAATGAAAAACAACTCTCAACTTTTAAAGTTCAATCGGGCGATTCTGCGAACGTATCTTCTATATACAATAAGTTTAACAATAGAGTAGACATAAAAGGTTCTATTTATCGCCCAGGAGCTTATGCCATTGAACCGGGACTAACTGTAAAAGAATTGATTGCCAAAGCTGATGGAATTAAGGAAGAAGCGTATTTAAATATGGCCTATATCACCCGAAAGAAAGAAAATCAAATACCTGAAATAATTGGGTTCAATTTGGGCGCAGTGCTCAATGGTAATGCAGCAGACATTTTACTTCAAAAGGATGATCAGGTTGAAATTAAAAGCTTGTTCGATTTTCGTGAAGGTCAATCGGTGTCAATTATAGGAGAAGTTAAAGCTCCGGGGAAATTCCCATTAATTGAAAATATATCATTAAAAGATTTGATTTTTAAAGCCAGAGGTTTTACAGAGATGGCATTAACCGACTCTGTGGAACTTGTTCGCATTATTAAAGATCAATTTACATTATCAAGTACCAATAAAAAATCAACCGTTCAAAAATTTTCGTTAGATAAAGAACTGAATTTCAAAAATGGAAAAGGAGATATTTTTCTGGAAAATGGAGATCAGGTAATTGTCAGAAGTATCTCCGGTTTTGAAGGAATACGGATGGTACGAATTGAAGGAGAAGTAATTCAACCCGGAAATTATAACATTACAAATAAAGCAGAGCGGATATCTGATTTAGTGAAACGCGCCGGAGGCTTTACAAAATATTCCTATCCACTGGGAGCATTTCTTATACGTTCCGAAAAATCAAATGATACTGAACAAAAGCTAACGAAAATTATGGCTGAGAATTCTAAAAAACAATTAGAAAATCAACCCAATAAAACATTGGATGCTAACATATTAAAAGCTGCAGGAGCAAGTACTATAACAGGATATACAGCCATGGATTCTCTTCAAAAAAAACTCACAGGATCAGATGTAGTGAGTAAATTATTTATCCCTGAAGGTGTTGTAGGTTTGAATCTAAAGGAAATCATGAGAAATCCGGGAGGAAAATATGATTTAAAATTAGAAGAAGGGGATGTTATTCAAGTGCCCCGTGAACTTCAAACTGTTCGCGTTTTAGGACAAGTCCTGTTCCCAACCATGGTTAGATATGACCAGTCAATGAATTTAAGAGACTATATCAGCAATTCAGGGGGGTTCTCATTGAATGCAAACATAAATAAAGTTTTTGTTCTCTATCCTAATGGTACAGCCAAAAGTACAAAATCTTTTCTAGGATTAAAAATATATCCAAAAATTGAACCGGGAACACGAATTATTGTCCCTGAAAAACCTATAGAAATTAAAAATAAAATGACTCCGGCTGAAACGGTGGCGATTCTTACTTCTATTAGTTCAACAGTAGCTTTAGTATATTCAATTTTAAAATCAAACGGACTCTAATGGAATTAGTAAAATTAACACCAAAAACCCAAGAAATTTCAATTCTTGAAATAATTCAATTAGTAAAAAAGTACTGGAATTACTTGCTAACAAAATGGATCGTAATATTGGTAGTTGGTTTAAGTGGTGGAGCATTTGGATTAATCGCCTCATTTATTGTGAAGCCAACTTACACAGCTCATCTATCCTTTGCTTTGATTGAAAAAAGTTCTGGCGGCGGATTGGCTGATTTAGCTTCTTCATTTGGGTTTGGTGGATTGGCTGGAGGGAACTCCAGTGCATTTAGCGGAGATAATTTATTGGAAATTATCAAATCGCGCTATGCTATTGAAAAAACCTTATTAACCCCAGTAGTATATAATAAAAAAACTCAGAATCTGGTTGATATTTATATCGAAACATATAAATTGCGAAAAGCCTGGAAAAAAAATAAAAAAAATATCGAATTGCAACATCTTAGCTTTCCAATTGGTCAAATACGTGAAACATTTAGCAGAATGCAGGATAGTGTTCTGTATTCCATTTATAATGGAATTGATAAATCCAAAGCTCTTACAGTTGTTAGAAAGGACAAAAAAACAAGCATTGTAAACGTTGACTTTGTCAGCACAAATGAAATATTTTCAAGAATTTTTGTCGAAACTCTAATGAGTCAAACTTATAAATTCTATAAAGAAACTAAAACCGCACAAAGCCGGACAAATGTTAACATGATGCAACATACTGCCGATTCAATAAAAGGTCTATACGAAGCTGCATTATATAAAGGTGCCGGAATTTCTCAGGTGAATATCAATCAAGCTATTCAATATGCAGCAGTGCCACGAATTAAGCAAGAAAGAGATGTACAATTGTATGGTACAGTATATGCCGAAGTACTCAAAAACCTGGAGACCCTAAAATTAGATATGGCTCGTGAAACGCCCATTGTGCAACTGATAGATGAACCACGAATGCCTCTTAAGAAAGACAAATTGGGAAAAGCGAAAGGAATCATTTTTGGTGGTTTATTAGGGGGATTTTTGATAGTAGCTTATTTGTTGGGTATGATGCTTATTAAAGCTAAATTGAAAGATCTTAAATAGTATAAGCTATTCTCTTTCATGGAAAATAAGAAGTGTATAATTT
>JBAWXD010000355.1:0-2777 GCA_037144275.1 Paludibacter sp.
TTATATTCTGGATGCTCCTGATATTGTTTGGGAAAACGAATTTTTATCAAATGTCAATAATGGACTGTCTAAAACCTTTGAGCTTAAAACCCGCTTTCGGGAAATTGAATATCATTTGAAAATAATAGAAGACAATTTGAGTAATTTTCGTGAAGTTTTGCATCATCGCGAGAACCGTGCATTGGAACTAATAATTATTGTACTTATACTTATTGAAGTTTTCGATTTGATTTTCAGCAAGATATTCAAATATTGGTAATAATAAAGTAGAAAACTACGTGAAAGCAGTTATTTATACCAAATACGGTAGCCCCGAAGTTCTTCAGTTCAGGGATGTCGAAAAACCCGTCCCAAAAGATAACGAAGTTCTTGTAAGGATTGTTGCCACCACTGTAAACAGGACTGATTGTGGATTTCGCAAAGCTGAATACCTGGCTGTTCGGTTTGTGAGTGGTTTATTTAAGCCAAAGAAGCAGATTTTAGGGTCGGAATTGTCGGGTATTGTAGAAGCTGTTGGTAAGCAGGTGAAAGCATTCCAACCAGGAGATGCAGTTTTTGGGTTAAACACGTTTAATTTTGGAACTCATGCTGAATATGTATGTATTCCCGAAGATAAATCCATTACAATCAAACCTGACAAACTATCATTCAATGAGGCAGCTGCAGTAAGTGATGGTGGTTTTCTGTCGCTAGCATTTATAAAGAAAATTGATTTCACTAAAAAGCCAAACATACTGATTAATGGCGCCTCCGGTTCAATTGGTTCGGCAAGTGTGCAGTTAGCCAAGTATTTTGGAGCTTCTGTAACAGCTGTTTGCAAGACAAAAGATTTTGAATTATTGAAATCGTTGGGTGCTGACGATGTTATTGATTACACAAAAGAAGATTTTACCGAAGTCGTTATACAATATGATGTGGTAATTGATGCCGTGGGTAAAAGCTCCTTCTTTCGTTGCCGTAAAATACTAAAACCAAAAGGAATATATATTTCAACAGAACTGGGTAATTGGTCGCAAAACATTTTTCTGGCATTACTGACTCCGCTTTTTGGTGCTAAAAAAGTTCTGTTTCCTATTCCCAAAGACACAAAAGAAGATATTATATTACTGAAAGAATTGATGGAGTCCGGAATATACAAAGCGGTTATTGACCGTATATATCCTTTCGAAGAACTTATTGAAGCTACACGATATGTTGAAACGGGTGAAAAAGTGGGAAATGTGGTGATAAGTCTTTGAATTTATATTAACGAAAAAGTATGTAATAAAAAAGGATATATGTCATACAACTTAAAATCATATTAGTGTAGAAAAAATGAAAACAATTGTAGTTTATTATTCTAGAAAAGGCAGTAATAAATACTTAGCCGAAAAAATTTCAAAAAGCTTGTCCTGCGAAATAGAAGAAATCAAGCCTCGACTGAATGTCTTTGTTCTGTTTTTAATGAATATTCATTTAGGAATCAGGTCACTTAAGCACAATATTAAAGAATATGACAGAGTGATTTTGTGTGGTCCAATCTGGATGGGCAAATTCATTCCACCACTTCACAGTTTTATTAATAAGTATTTTGAGCAAATAAATAAATTGATTTTTGTTACTTGTTGCGGTAGCACGTATGCAAAGAAAGACGAAAAATTCGGACACGGTTTAGTATTTAAAGAAGTCGAAAACAGATTAAAGAAGAAATGTCTTTTTTGTCAGGCATTTCCGGTCGGACTGGTTTTGTCCGATGATAAAAAAGAAGATCCAGATGCTTTTATGAAAATGCAATTGAATGATGAAAATTTCAACGGAGAAATTATAGAGCGATATAACGGTTTTATAAAAAAGATCAACTTATTGAGCCGTGAAAGTGCATTCCCCTGAAAAAGCAGTTGAATTAAACTTAATTTCTCCCGGTTTATCTGCCAAATCTATCATTTCTTCGATTTTAATGATAAGAGGAAAAGTTTTTTGAAATACTTTTGTTTTTAAATATTACATTTACTAATCAATTTAATTTCACTCAACTGTTATGAGTAAAAAAGTAGTTATTATCGGAGGCGGAATAGCCGGTTTGTCTGCCGGAATTTATGCTGCAATGAATGGTTTTGAAACCGAAATTATCGAAATGCACGATGTTGCCGGTGGACAATGTACAGCTTGGGATCGGAAAGGGTATCGTTTTGATTATTGTTTGCACTGGTTGGTGGGTACTTCAAAAGGTGCTTTCCACGAAATATGGAAAGAAACAAACGTAATCAACAACGAAACCGAAATTATCGACCACGAAATTCATTCAAGGATTTTGGATGAAGAAGGAAATGAGTTTATCATTTATTCCAATATTGACCGGTGGGAGAAATATCTGATTGAGTTAGCTCCCGAAGATGAAACTTCAATTAAACAGATGTGCAAAGACATGCGTAAAAGTGCTTTGCTTGAACCCTTTGCGTTAGCACCTGAATTACGTAGTCCGTTCGATTATGTCCGGATTTTACCTCAAATGATGCCGGTTTTTAATGTGATACGGAAATTCGGAAGAATGACTTGTCAGGAGTATTTCGATAAATTAAACTTTAAAAGTCAGAAAATAAAATCAGTTTTCTTTTCGCTTTATGGCAACAGGGATTTTTCGGCACTGGCATTTATATTTATGTTAGGCTGGTTTAATCAGAAAAATGCCGGTTATATCAAGGGTGGTTCTTATCCGTTAGCTCAACGAATGCTGGGAAAATTCATAAAGTTGGGAGGAAAATTTTCTAACAAAACGAAAGTAGAACGAATTGTTGTTG
>JBAWXD010000356.1:0-2763 GCA_037144275.1 Paludibacter sp.
ACATAGCTATATTCACTTATCCCTTATTTCTTGCTATATGCCTAACTTAATGACAATTGGAATTATAATATTATAGAAATAAGGGTATTTGGCTTGCTGTTGTGTTATTCTACTAAGGGTTTAATTGCCATAGTTATTTAGGTTTAAAACCCTTAGTAGAGAAAACATAGCTATATTCACTTATCCCTTATTTCTTGCTATATGCCTAACTTAATGACATTGATCGTGCGGGAGTTGTGATATTTAGGGGCGTATGCCCTGAAATCTTCGTAGCAGAATGAAAATAATACAAGCAAAGGTGCTTTAGTCCTGACATCATAAACAAAAGATTTCAGGGCTTTCGACAAGTCGGAATGTACCATACGCCCCTCAATTTCTATTTTAATCTATTGGTATAGGCACTTAGACCGCACTCCTAAATTCTTATTAATGTTGACATTAAAGCAATTATAAGTAAGTTCTTAGTGGACAAAATCATAAGTGTCCCTATTTTCGCCACGAAGTGGCAATATATTCTAGCCCAATGGCAACGACTTGGGTATAGGAAAATAAAAAATCGACATACGCCCTGTAAGGGCAATATTGTTATTTTGCCCTTACAGGGCGTATATTTTGAATTTATATAGTAACCCAGTCGTTGCCAATGGGCTAGGATATAATTGGCTTACAGCCCAAAAAAAGCAAATTGTTGTGCGCTCTAAGCGCCTATACCAATTAATCTATTTCTACGAAGGTTTCAGGGCTTCCGTCAAGTCGGAATGTATCATACGCCCTTCTTTTTCAAATTTAAACATTTAATACTGCTCTGTATACTTTGCGGATAATCATAAATAATAATTCATTGCTCTTGCAATTCATTTTTTCTTGATTATCTTTGCTCCCCTAAAAATCATTTAATAAAGAACTAGCAAAATGGAAATTTCAGGAAAAATTATTGCTGTGTTGCCCATCGCAACCGGACAAGGCAAAAACGGAACATGGCGTTCGCAGGATTATGTATTAGAAACAGCTGACCAGTACCCTAAAAAAGTGTGTTTCAACTTTTTTGGTGACAAAATAGAACAATTCCCCCTGGCAATTGACGATTCAGTGACGGTGAGCTTCGATTTGGATAGTCGGGAATATAACGGACGCTGGTTTACTTCAGTTCGTGCCTGGAAAGTTGAAAAAGGAGCCATAAGTGCTGCTTCTGCTCCGGCATCTACTCCGCTTGCTTCGTTCGATGCTACTCCGGGAGCAGGCGAAGGAACTGATTTGCCATTCTAAGTTTAGTTAAATAGTTAATTAGTTGATTTTGTTGACTGGTTAAATAGTATTTCAAAAATCGCAACAAATAAACAGATAAACAACTAAACAAATCAACAATTCAACAAAAATATTGCTCGGAATGAGTGGCGGCACCGATAGTTCGGTTGCTGCCATTCTTTTATTGGAACAAGGCTACGAAGTCGTGGGCATTACCTTTCGTTTCTGGGAAGAAGGCGAAAACTACCATTTAAAGGATGCACAAGTTCTGGCTCAGCAACTTGGCATTGAGCACATAGTATATGATGCCCGGGAGATTTTCCGGGAGAAAGTGCTTGGCTATTTTGTAGATGAATACCTGAGTGGCCGCACGCCTTTTCCCTGTGTGAAATGCAATAATGAACTGAAATGGAAACTGATCATCGACGAAGCTGATTGCCTGGGTTGCGCTAAAGTGGCTATGGGGCATTATGTGAATATCATTCAGGAAAACAATCATTATTTTGTGTCTGAAGGCAAAGATCCGGACAAGGATCAATCCTTTTTCCTTTGGGGGCTGACTCAAGAGCAACTTTCCCGCATCGTATTTCCACTTGGTCAATTCCATAAAACGGATGTACGATCAATGGCAGCCGAGCGTGGTTATAAGCGTGTCTCGGAAAAGAAAGACAGCCTCGGAGCTTGCTTTTGTTCGGGTGATTACCGTCCTTTCCTGAAAAACCAACTTTCAGAGCCTCATAAATTTATCTATTCGGGAAATTTTATCGATGAACAGGGAAATGTGCTGGGACAGCATGATGGTTTTCCGCTTTACACAGTTGGACAGCGCCGTGGCTTGATGCATCTGAACCGTAAAGTTTTTGTAAAAGAAATTCGACCGGATACAAATGAAGTGGTTTTAGCTCCACTTATTAATATGTATAAAACCGAGTTCTTTGTTCATGCTGTGAATGTGGTAGATAAAAGTCTCTTTACGAATGAATTTGACATCAATTGCCGAATCCGCTATCGGAAGCAAAATACTTTATGCCGTGTTATTTTCATGGAAGACGGAAAAGCAAAAGTAGAACTCAATGAGCCACTGGAATCAATTGCTCCGGGACAAACGGCTGTATTCTACAAAGATGGAAGAATTTTGGGAGGAGGATTTATTGAGTAGCTATATTCTTGAATTATAATGACACAAAACAACAAAAGCTTTAGTCATAAGTAGTATAAATACTTAACAGTTAAATAATGCATAGTTTTATCAAGAACAAAACTATAAAAATAACTGTTTCATTATTTTTGACTTTATAGATTAGGGATTATATATGTTGTTTGTACCTGATATGTTGAATTTTATATTTTAGTACCTGACAAAAATTTATAAACATTTGATTAAATCCACAGTAGCAGCATTAACGCTGGATTGACCTCGTCTGGTGAGCCGAAAAACAAGTGAATTTGGCGCAAGAAACTGTCCTGTTTGAGCGACGAAGGAGCGAGTTTGGACGGTTTCAGCCAACTGAGCGCAAG
>JBAWXD010000357.1:0-2760 GCA_037144275.1 Paludibacter sp.
TACGAGATGAATTGTGCTTAAATGCATACTTCAAAACATCATTATCATCTATTTGTGTAAATAAATCCAGTATTTCAATTTTATTCTCTTTTTTATATTGTTCTTTCAATGTTTCAACAATGCCTGCTCCAAAATCTAAAAATGAAAATTGAATTAAATTTTCATTTTTGTATTTATTATCTTCAAAGAAAAAAGATTTTGATTGCCTAATTTCTTCATTATTGAAATTAGACTTAAATAATTCTTGATCGTCTTCAATTCTTTCCCTTTTTAAGGAGATGCTCATAAAAGCCCAATCTTGATTACACTGAAAAATTGATTTCTGTTTTACAAAATGATCTAGAAAATTATCATATAATTCTTTTGTAATGATGGCACTTAATGTTTTTGAAACAAATGGGTGTTCACATTTTTTTTCCTTCAGCTGTTTGTTAATAACACTATTTAAATCATATACTGGTTTTAATTGAGCATTCATAGTGTTTTCATAGCGAGCATTCTCTATATAATTCAACGAAACAAAAGGAATAACACTAATTTGATTATCATACAAGTCTAAACTTAATTTATTTTTATAAATAGCTATAGTGACTTTATATTCTTTACAAAGTGTCTCCAAAGTGTCATTCCCAAATCTTTCAATATAATTGGCGAAATCATATTTCTCTTTGTCAAAAATATTGATAAACTGCCAAGTGTACCACAACTCACATACTGCTTCAACTTTTCTTTTATTTAAACCTTTGTATCCATCTGGTAATAGTTTTATATTCAGCTTTTTCCCTGAATTATGTAAATTCTTTCCTGAGTTGTATAAGTATTTGATTAGACCAGATAATAGCAAGAGATTTTGATTTGCAATCCATTCTGTATGGGTGAAATCAAAATTATAAGAATAATTAGGATACTTTTCTAAACAATCATACAAATCATTTATAAATGAACCTATGTGTTTTTCTGAGAACTTTTTAGGAATTGTAATTTCTATCCGTTCTTCTTTCTTAATTACAACGATCATATGATTGATTTACTTTAGTTTAATTTTAAGTATTTTACCACAAGTGTCTCTTAATTTATGTCAACAGGATTCAAAGTTCAATTTCAACTGCCCATCATCGCAGGTTTGCTCCGCTTCTACAGGCTGGAACAAATCTTTGAGGTTGTCCTTTGCCAGGAGGGAGCTACCCAAAATCCTCATGACTTCAAATGTACTTCTGTTGAGTTCAAGCTTTCTTTCAATGATTGCCACAGCGCAGTATGTAATGATTGCCACATAAACCTGTATCCGTACAGAATTTTCAGTATTTCCCCAGAAGAACTTGATACGCAGGTGACTCTTCATCCATTTGAAAAATATCTCCACGACCCATCTATTTTTATATATAAAGGCTATGTCCTTAGCTTTCAGATAGAAGTTGTTCGTATAATAAGTGAACGTTCGTTTGAGTTCAGGTTCATAATAGACAATTCTTCTGATTTCAGACGGGTAATTTTCAGCGTTTCCCTTTGTTGTGAATCTCACGGTCTGATCTCTGAGTACATTATCTGTACCCTCCAGAAGGTCTTCACCTGCCACCACTTCAAACTTTGGTCTTCGTTTTTCCCGTATAACAAAGAACGAGTTAAGCAACTCAATACGGAACAGCCTGTCCAAATCCCAATAGCCACGGTCAAAGATATAACAGGCAAGCGGCTCGTAATTTATCCAATCCATGGCATTCACATCATGAATAGCTGCCTCTGTAATATTGAACGATACTGGTATCTGGGTCACCACATCAAGTTGTGTGTGTACCTTGATGCCAGACTTTGTACTTCTAAACCTTGCCCATTCAAAGAGAGACATACAAAGGTCTATGGTAGTGGAATCAAAGGCATAAAATTTTCCGTTGAGTTCAAACTCCTTGTCAATACGCGTTTTTTGAGCAAGTTTCACCATGTGATACGCGAACTCTTCAAAAATGTGATAATCACGGAGCTGGTTCACTCTGGACAGTTGCGTTCTGTTAATAGGTGTCCGACCAAAACCAAGATGAAAGGATTTCCTGGCGTGAGCAGTAGTAATATCAGTAAGTTCACGAAGACTGTTGCAGCCATCCAACTGACCGAACATGAGAACAAGCAACTGATTCCAGCTTGTCAAACTCCATTGCCCTATTCTATCCTTGTATTTCGTCATTATTCTTTCGAAATGTCGTTGCGGTATAAATTCTACTATTTGACTGAAAATGTACTTGCCCTGATTCATGTCTGCCTGATTTTTTGGTTAAAAGCAAAATTAACCATTTCAAAAGGCCGACACGGTTTTTGATGATAATACTATTGATTATTATTTAGTTACAATCAATTTTAACTGTTATTAAGAGACACTAGTGGTATTATATGTTGAAATCTTTAAAATAGGCTATTAGTTTATGATTTATACCATTTGATTTTTATGGTTCAGTTTCACATTCTTCCTCGCAAATATCTACTTTATATAAAGGGTATTTTGCACATAATTCACACTTTGATATTTTAAGCAAACCATTAACCTCATTTAGAAAATCTCTTACTGCATCAATTGCTGGGTTTGATAATTTAATCAACTCTGTTGTTTCATCTCTGTGTTTTTTTGCAATATCAATCATTCGTACCATCTCACTCTGAAAATTAGGATCATTATTGAGAAAGAATGATAATCTTTTTGATTCATGAATTATCTTCTCAAAAACATCTTTTAACTTTATATAATACACACTTGTATTTTGGCTTTCAGAC
>JBAWXD010000358.1:0-2743 GCA_037144275.1 Paludibacter sp.
TTATGATACAACAAGAATCAAGACTCATAGTAGCCGATAACAGTGGAGCAAAAACTTGCCTCTGTATCCGAGTATTAGGAGGAACCAGCAAACGTTACGCTTCATTAGGCGATATTATTGTTGTTGCCGTAAAAAGCGTAATACCTTCAGGTGACATCAAAAAAGGTATCGTATCTAAAGCTGTTATCGTTCGTACGAAAAAAGAAGTTCGTCGTCCCGACGGTTCATATATTCGTTTCGATGACAATGCCTGCGTACTTTTAAATACTGCCGGTGAAATCCGTGGTAGCCGTATCTTCGGCCCTGTAGCACGTGAATTGCGTAATACAAACATGAAAATCATATCACTTGCACCGGAAGTGCTTTAATCTTCGAAAAAAATAACAGTGATGAGTAAATTACACATAAAAAAAGGTGACACCGTATACGTAAATACCGGTTCCAGCAAAGGAAAAACCGGTCGCGTGTTGGAAGTTCTTGTGAAAGAGCAACGCGCAATAGTAGAAGGTGTAAATCTGGTGTCAAAGAGCACCAAGCCTAACGCAAAAAGTCCTCAAGGTGGAATAATCAAGAAGGAAGCATCGATTCATATCTCTAATTTGAATCCAACTGAAGGCGGGAAACCCGTTCGCGTTGGTCGTAAATTAAATGCAGAGGGAAAATTAGTGCGTATTTCTAAAAAATCAGGAGGAGAGATTTAAGCATGAATACAGCAAATTTTAAACAAGATTATAGAGAACGTATCGTTCCGATCTTAATGAAAGAGTTTGGTTACAGCTCAGTTATGCAAGCTCCAAAACTTGAAAAAATTGTATTGAACCAGGGACTTGGTATAGCCGTTGCCGATAAAAAAATTATCGAAGTTGCTATCAACGAAATGACAACCATTACTGGTCAAAAAGCCGTTGCAACCATTTCTAAAAAAGATATTTCGAACTTTAAGTTACGTAAAAAAATGCCTATCGGTGTTCGTGTTACGCTACGTGGAGAACGGATGTATGAATTTATGGAACGTTTAGTGCGTGTTGCATTACCACGTGTTCGTGACTTCAAGGGTATCGAAAATAAGCTGGATGGACGCGGAAATTACACATTGGGAATTACCGAACAAATTATTTTCCCCGAAATCAATATCGATGGTATTTCCCGTATGTTGGGAATGAATATCACCTTTGTAACAACTGCTGCAACTGATGAAGAAGGTTATGCATTGTTGAAAGAATTCGGATTACCATTTAAGAAAAACTAATTCAGAGATATACAATGGCAAAAGAATCAATGAAAGCCCGTGAGGTAAAAAGAGCCAAACTGGTTGCTAAATATGCTGTAAAACGCGCAAAACTGATTGCTGACGGTAACTATGAAGGACTTCAGGCATTACCTAAAAATGCTTCACCTGTACGTTTGCACAATCGTTGCAAAATCACCGGACGTCCTAAAGGATATATGCGTCAGTTTGGTATTTCACGTATTCAGTTCCGCGAAATGGCATCCAACGGTTTAATCCCCGGAATCAAAAAAGCATCTTGGTAGAAGCCCCCTAAATCCCCCGAAGGGGGACTTAATAGTGGGTACTATATAGAACTAAAATTGAAATAAATTAATAATTGCTTCAAAAAAGTCCCCCTTCGGGGGATTCAGGGGGCTTTAAATATTGTCCCGATTGTCGGGATCAATTTAAAAACAATAATATGACAGATCCAATTGCAGATTATCTTACGAGATTGCGGAATGCCATTAAGGCAAACCACCGTGTGGTGGAAATTCCAGCATCGAATTTGAAAAAAGAATTGACCCGGATATTGCACGAAAAAGGCTATATCCTCAACTACAAATTTGTAGAAGAAGGTCCACAAGGCACAATTAAGATTGCCTTGAAGTACGATCAGGTTAACAAAGTTAGCTCGATTAAAAAAATGATTAGAGTCTCAACTCCGGGTTTACGTCAGTATGTTGGCTACAAAGATATGCCACGCGTATTGAACGGATTGGGAATTGCTATTCTTTCGACTTCTAAAGGTGTGATGACCAACAAAGAAGCAGCCAATCTTAAAGTAGGTGGTGAAGTAATTTGTTACATTTATTAATAGGAGGAAAGAAGAATGTCAAGAATAGGAAAATTACCCATTAGCGTACCGGCAGGTGTAAGCATCACTGTGCAGGACACACTGGTTACTGTAAAAGGACCAAAAGGAGTATTGACTCAGGAAATAAATCCAAATATCACTGTTACAGTTGCTGACGGCGTTTGTACAGTTTCACGTCCGGATGACGAAAAACAAAATCGTGCATTTCACGGTTTATACCGTTCGTTGATTTCAAATATGGTACTTGGAGTTTCAGAAGGTTACAAAAAAACCATGGAATTAGTTGGTGTTGGATACCGTGTATCTAATCAGGGTCAGGTATTGGAATTTGCGTTAGGTTATACTCACAATATCTTTATGAGTTTACCTGCTGAAATCAAAATCGAAACCAAAAGTGAACGTAACCAGAATCCAATTGTAATTTTGGAAAGTTGCGACAAACAATTGATTGGTCAGGTTTGTGCAAAAATCCGTTCGTTCCGTAAACCGGAACCTTACAAAGGAAAAGGTGTTAAATTCCAGGGTGAAGTACTTCGCCGTAAAGTAGGTAAATCTGCCGGTAAATAATTTACGTAAACTTGTGAAATTATGTCAACAAATTTAGAAAGAAGAACAAGAATAAAAGCACATATCCGTCATAAAGTGACTGGAACTGC
>JBAWXD010000359.1:0-2736 GCA_037144275.1 Paludibacter sp.
ACTTGAAACGATGACTGAGCAAAACCATAAATTGATTCATCGGTGTTATACATAGCCATGGCCACGCCATCCCCTTCAAAATTGTATACTTCCCACTCTTTGGTTTCGCCTGCTTCGTTGGTAAATGTCATTTTTAATTTACCTTTTCCTTTAATTACCACATCAGTTGCTTTGTATTGGTCTCCAAATGCATGACGACCAATAACGATAGGCTGAGTCCAACCCGGCACTAAACGGGGAACATTCGTACATATTATCGGTTCACGGAAAACGGTACCGCCAATAATGTTACGTATAGTACCGTTAGGCGATTTCCACATTTTTTTTAATCCGAATTCTTCCACACGGGCTTCGTCGGGAGTTATCGTAGCACATTTAATACCAACATTGTATTTATTGATAGCATTTGCTGAATCAATAGTCACCTGATCATTCGTTAAATCGCGGTTTTCAATACCCAAATCATAATATTTAATATCTAAATCGAGATACGGGAGAATGAGTTGTTCTTTGATAAATGACCATATTATCCGGGTCATTTCGTCGCCATCAAGTTCAACGACAGGATTTGTTACTTTAATTTTATTCATAATGAAAAGCCCCCTAAATCCCCTGAAGGGGGACTTTTGGGAGCATATTTTAAAAGATTATTTGATTTTGATTTTGTTTAAATCGCATTAATTCTGTTTTAAGTCCCCCTTTGGGGGATTTAGGGGGCTTGATTATCTTTTATTTAGTGGCACAAACTCCTTGCGCTCACCAACATTTTTATAAGCCGGACGAATAATACGTTTGCTGGCAAAGTTCAATTCTTCAATACGATGTGCCGTCCAACCGGTGATACGAGCCATAGCAAAAAGTGGAGTGAATACTTCGGTTGGAAGTCCGATTGCTTCATAAACAAATCCTGAATAGAAATCGACATTGGTACAAACCTGTTTGTTGATATCATCACCTTTGAAAGTCATGAAAGCATTTACTGAACGTTCGTCAAGGAGTTCCAAAAATGCGAATTCTTTTTCAATACCTTTTTCCAATGCCAAAGCACGAGCCATTTCTTTAAGCAATAAGGAACGTGGATCGGAGATGGTGTAAACAGCATGACCAATACCATAAATTAAGCCAGTTTTGTTATAGGCTTCTTTATTAAGCATTTTCTTCAGATAAGCATCAATTTCTTTGGTATTAGTCCAGTCTTTGATAGCCGTTTTTAAGTGCTCAAACATTTGATTCACTTTAATGTTGGCACCACCATGCAATGGACCTTTTAATGAACCAATTCCTGTGGCAATAGCTGAATAAGTATCAGTAAGGGTTGAACTTACAACGCGAACTGCGAAGGTAGAGTTGTTACCACCACCGTGATCGGCATGAAGTATAAGCAATAAATCGAGAATCTTCACATCCAATTCGGTATAACAGTCAGAACCCTTCATCATGTACAAAAAGTTTTCAGCAATAGATAACCCTTCTTTTGGATGACGGATATGCAATACCCGTCCATACTGGCTATGACGCAGAATATTAAATGCATAAGCTACAATAGTAGGGAATTTTGCTATTAAATTAATAGACTGGCGAATCAGATTGTCGCGTGAAATATCGTCAGCATTAGCATCGAATGTGTACATTTCCAGTACGCTACGAGATAAAATATTCATGATATCAACACCTTCTAAATCGATGATGTTCATGGTTGCTTTTTTATCCAAAGCCATTCCCTGATTCAAAATTGTAGAAAAGACGTTTAATTCTTCAGCGTCAGGTTGATAACCTGAAAGAAGCAAAAAGGCTGTTTCTTCAAAACCGAGTCTGTTTTCTTTTTGCAGACCGTGTACAAGATCTTCAACGTCAATTCCGCGGTAGAATAGTTTTCCCGGAACAGCTTTTAATCCACCTTCGGGTAGCTTTTCGTATCCAACTACGTCACCAACTTTTGTTAAACCTACCAGAACTCCTGAGTGATCCTCATTACGTAATCCGCGCTTAACATTAAACTTTGTAAATAATTCTTTGTCAATACGACTTGTGGTTTTAATCGTTTCAGACAATTTGTAAATTAAAAAATCTTTTTCCATGAACTTCGATTATATTATGTTGTTACTTCAATTTTTTTTAAGAGCTTATTTTAATCCATTCAATGCACTTCCGGCTTTAAACCATTCAACCTGTGCATTATTATAAGTGTGAACAGCCTCAAATTGTTCATTCGTACCATCAGAATGTTTTAACTCAATAGTCAGGTTTTTTCCCGGAGCGAAACTTGTGAGGCCAAGGATGCTTATTTTATCGTCTTCTCGCACTTTGTCATAATCGTTCTTGTCGACAAAAGTCAACGCTAACATGCCTTGTTTTTTGAGATTTGTTTCGTGAATTCGGGCAAATGATTTTACCAAAATGGCTTTCACATTCAGAAAGCGTGGTTCCATGGCTGCGTGTTCGCGACTTGAACCTTCGCCATAATTTTCTTCAGCAACAACAACAGAACCGATTTCAAGTGCCTTTAATTTACGAGCCAATGCCGGAACAGCCAGATATTCTCCACTTTCAGTATCGAGAACGGCATTCGTTTTATCATTGAATGTATTTACAGCACCAATGAGCATATTACCCGAAATATTGTCCAAATGTCCACGGAATTTGAGCCAGGGACCTGCCATAGAAATATGGTCGGTGGTACATTTTCCTTTCACTTTAATTAAAAGTGGTTGGTCTAAGTAATCTTTGCCGTCCCAT
>JBAWXD010000360.1:0-2730 GCA_037144275.1 Paludibacter sp.
GAGAGATCGCCACCGGCATCGAAAAGTTTTGCGGTTTTAAAGTTTTGCATTTTTTTTGTTTGACCTCGCCAGGTAAACAACTGTCAGCAATACCGCAACCGTTTGTCTCAATTGTCTCAAAGCCTTTTTAAAATTCTCTGAAACCCTTGATATTATTGAGAACGTTAATCTTTTGTAGCCTGTAGGGGAATCGAACCCCTGTTACCAGGATGAAAACCTGGCGTCCTAACCCCTAGACGAACCGGCCATGAGCTATTTTGATGCCGCAAAAGTACAAAATTACTTTTTTATGTGCAAGAAAAAAATCACAGCGATTGGAAAAATGTGCAAATATCTATGGCAGATTTCCCTTATCTAAAATATAATTTGTAACTTCTTCAATTTGTTCTTTGCAATTGTTTTGTGAATAAATTATCTCTTTTGTATTGTCTGGATTTGATATACCCATTTTCAAAAAACTAAAACCTTCATTGCAATCATAGTATTTATCTTCATTTATTATATCTCGATATACAATAACTTTTCTAGACTTAGTGCTAATAATCAAATCACAAAAGCCACTTCGGTAACCAATAAAGTTTCCACAATACTCACAAATTGTTATAGCTTCTTCAAGTGGAAAATCAATACATATTAAGTTGTCATTTTGATGATTTCTAAAATATTCAGTACTATCTAACATTAAAACTTTGTAGTTTGTCATTAATAATTTATCAACTATCTTAATCCAAAAATCTTCAGACAGTGGCTTAAAACTGACAGCATTTGGTGAAATTAAAATAGCTTTATTTCTCTCAATCCCTAAAAGATTCATATTTCCAATTACCTTATTTTCTATATCTTGAGATACATTTGGCATTGTATAATCATTGAACTCAAGTGGTATATTAAACTGAATCTTAATTAAGTCGAGAAATGTAAAGTTATTAAATCCAATTGACTGAAAAGTAGTAATTGTGAAATATGGATGTGAAATACATCCTAATGCTGGTTTGGCTGATTCTTCTGAAAGTAAATATATTTCATTTTCAGTAAGTTTATAAACTTTATAAATATTATTTTTGAAAAGGTTTATAACACCTAAGTGTTTTGATTTTAAATATCCAATACTAATTTTATTTGTATTCAATGTTTTTTTTAAACCATTGATTAAGATTAATTTCAAATATAGGTCTCCAATCCCCGTAGATGATAGAAAGACAAATTCATCTTGTTCTATGCCTAATTGATTAACTAGCGTTTGCCTCTTAAAGTATATCTTTTGCTTAATGTCTTTTCTGTAAATATTATAAAATTTACAGAACCTTACAATACTGCTTATTTCTCTTTTAAGATTTCCCATGTTAACTCACAATTAATAATGCCTGGTCTTTTAGATGATTGTTTATGATTACTGTCTACGACTTCAAAACTTATTACTCTTTCATAGTATTCAATTGAATCGAATCCGAATGTGTTTGAACCAATATTTATATAGTAAGATCCAGGTCTTAAACTATTTGGTAGTTTGATTTTGCTAATATAATTTCCAGTAGCATAATCTATATTTGATACATCGTGGTCGTGTGAAGTAAAGATTGAAATGTCTGAACCATTTACTATTTCAAAAGCGAAGGTACCATAAAATGTATTAGTATAAATTTGGTATTTAATTTCAATAAAGTATTCAGCATTTGTTTCTAATATTTCAACTGCATTTTCGTCTTTGTCAATCAATTTTATACTTATAAATGACGCATCGTTTCTAAGTGCATCGCTTCTTTCCCAAATAGATTTCAGTTTATTATCTTCAGATAAATAATTCTCAATAACCTCACTTATATCACCAGATAATTTTGTTGTTCCATTTTCCAAAAGTAAACCTTTATTACAAAGAGTTCTTACTGCAGCCATATTATGACTCACAAAAAGCACCGTTCTACCTTCTCCCTTGCTCACATCCTGCATTTTGCCAATAGCCTTTTTCTGAAACTCGGCGTCACCTACTGCCAGTACTTCGTCTACTACTAAAATTTCGGGATCGAGATGGGCGGCAATGGCAAAACCAAGTCGTACGGTCATACCGCTCGAATAACGTTTGGCAGGCGTATCAATATAGCGTTCAACCCCCGAGAAGTCTACAATTTCATCCAACTTACGATTTATTTCAGCTTTGGTCATGCCCATAATGGCACCATTCATAAATATATTTTCACGTCCGGTCATTTCAGGGTGAAAACCCGTTCCTACTTCCAGCAAGGAAGCAATACGTCCGGAGGCTTTTATACTTCCGGTAGTTGGTGCGGTTACTTTGGAGAGTATTTTCAACAAGGTAGATTTACCCGCCCCATTTTTACCAATGATCCCCAATACATCACCCTGCTGTACTTCAAAGTCAATATCGCGTAGTGCCCACACATAATCGCTATCAGCTTTAGAAGCCCGGTCGTTTACATCACCTATCTTTAAATAAGGGTCTTCTTTACCCCGTATGGAAGTTTGAAACCAACGGTTTAGGTCGTGGCTGAGCGTTTGTGTAGACACCAAACCAAGGCGGTATTGTTTGGATATATTTTCGAATTTTATGGCTGTAGGCATGTTTTATATTTTTGAACTACGAAGATAATTATTTTGAACCACGAATTGCACAACTTTAAAGTAATTTCTTTTGCTGTTCGTGAGAATTCGTGTAATTTGTGGTTAATTATCTTTCACTTTTGAATAATTTAAAGATCGTTTGTATTTTATTCT
>JBAWXD010000361.1:0-2692 GCA_037144275.1 Paludibacter sp.
TCAAGAATGGTATCACCATAATTGTTTCCACCATACCAGTTTGAATCCCAACCACGTATAATTCCTAAGCGGTTACTTATTGGATTAATTTTTTGTCCCATCGAGCAATTAATTTTGATTTTCGTTAGTATTCTTTGAATCAACAAATAATGTAACGTGGTTTGAACGCTTGCGGATACGATATCCACGGCCCTGAGGAGCTGTGCGTAAACGTTTCAGCATAGTAGCTGAATCCACAGAAATGCCACTTACATATAAATTTGCGTTATCAGCTTTCTGTTCTGTTTTGGTTTCCCAGTTAGCGATAGCTGATTTCAGTAATTTTTCTAATCTTCCTGAAGCTTCTTTTGAAGAAAACTTCAGTACACTCAAAGCTTTGTTCACTTCCATGCCACGGATCATATCCGCTACAAGGCGCATTTTGCGTGGTGAAGTAGGAACTCCGTTGAGCTTAGCAAAGTAAAGAGTCTTGTTCTCTTCTTTTCTTGCGTCGGCTGATATTTTTTTTCTTGCACCCATTTTCTTGAAATGTTTATTTTTTTCTGATTTTAAATTTCAATGGATTATTTTTTCTTACCACCGTGACCGCGGAAGTTACGAGTAGGTGAAAATTCGCCTAACTTGTGTCCAACCATATTTTCGGTTACATAAACTGGTATGAATTTATTGCCATTGTGAACTGCAATTGTGTGACCAACAAAATCAGGTGATATCATTGAAGCGCGAGCCCATGTTTTGATGACGGTCTTTTTTCCGGCTTCATTCATGGCTAAAACTTTGTTTTCCAGCTTCAAATAGATGTATGGTCCTTTTTTTAATGAACGGCTCATATTATTTACTTAGTTTTCTGATTATTTTTTCTTTCTTTCAATAATATATTGACTCGACTGTTTCTTTGGAGCACGTGTTTTGTACCCTTTTGCTAACAAGCCTTTGCGAGAACGTGGATGTCCTCCTGAAGAACGGCCTTCACCACCACCCATGGGGTGATCAACCGGATTCATAACAACACCACGAACGCGTGGACGACGTCCAAGCCAACGTGAGCGACCTGCTTTACCTGATCTTTCCAATGCGTGATCAGAGTTTCCAACACTACCAATAGTTGCTTTACAAGTACCTAAAATTTTACGTACTTCGCCCGAAGGTAATTTGATAATGGCATATTTGTCTTCACGTGAAGTGAGCTGTGCAAAAGTTCCTGCCGAGCGTACCATCGCAGCACCTTGACCCGGGCGTAATTCAATGTTGTGAATTATGGTACCCAGTGGAATGTTTTGCAACGGTAATGCATTACCTACTTCAGGAGCAGCTTCAGCTCCGGAAACAACAATTTGATCAACCTGCAATCCGTTTGGTGCAAGAATGTATGTTTTTTCCCCATCAGCATAATAAAGCAATGCAATACGTGCCGAACGATTCGGATCGTATTCGATTGATTTTACTGTTGCGGGAACACCGTCTTTGTTGCGTTTAAAGTCAATTACTCTATATTTCTTCTTGTGTCCGCCACCTAAGTAGCGCATGGTCATTTTACCATCATGGTTACGACCTCCGGATTTTGATCCGCCTACAACAAGAGATTTCTCAGGTGCGCTCGCAGTAATTGTGTCGAACGTACCTATAATCTTGTGTCTTTGCCCCGGTGTTGTGGGTCTTAATTTACGTACAGCCATTTTTTTAATTTATAGTTGGCAGTTGGTAGTTTGAAGTCGGCAGTTGGTAGTGGGCATTTTACTGCTTACTGTTTACTGCTTACTGTTTACTGCTTACTGCTTACTGTTTTAGATATTGCTATAAAAATCAATTTTATCTCCTTCTTTAACTGTTACGATAGCTTTTTTATACGCTGAAGTGCTACCTTTAATAGTACCACCTTTGGTAAAGCGGCTTTTCTTCTTTGGTGCTACAACCATTGTATTTACTTCGTTTACAGTTACATCATACATAGCTTCAACAGCCTGTTTAATCTCAATCTTGTTGGCATCTTTTTGAACTCTAAAGCCATAGCGGTTCAGTTTGTCGCCCAGCTGAGTCATCTTTTCTGTAACGATTGGTTTTATGATAATTCCCATTTTCTGTCTCCTTATGCTTTAAAAATTTGTTCAATTGCTACAACCGCATCTTCAGTTAACACAAGTGTTTTGGCATTAAGAACCACGTAAGTACTTAATTCCGAAACGGTTATGACTTTCGATGAAGTCAAATTACGAGCCGACAAATATACGTTATTATTTGCAGTTGCTAAAACAATTAGCGGCTTTTTATCAGCTACTTGTAAACTTTTTGTCATTGCAACAAAATCTTTTGTTTTTGGTGCTTCAAAGTTAAAGTTTTCAACTACGGTAATAGAACTACCAATCGCTTTATACGAAAGTGCAGATCGACGTGCCAATTGCTTTAGTTTTTTATTCAATTTGAATCTATAATCGCGTGGATGTGGACCAAACATACGACCACCACCTACACGAACACCAGATTTGATATCGCCCGGACGAGCGCCACCACCACCTTTTTGCTTTCCAAGTTTACGGGTTGAACCTGACAACTGGCTACGGCCTTTTGACGAGTGTGTTCCCTGACGTTGATTAGCCAAATATTGTTTCACATCTAAATAAATAGCATGGTCATTTGGCTCAATACCGAAGATAGTATCGTTCAGCGATACTTTTCTTCCTGTGTCTTCTCCTTT
>JBAWXD010000362.1:0-2683 GCA_037144275.1 Paludibacter sp.
TTATTAAATATACCAACACATCCATTTGCCCGTATTGAAAAATAAGCTCCATCAGTTGATTGTGCAGTTAATATGCCAGGATTATTCGGTTGTGATCCATAATAACAACTCCAAATCAAATCAGTCCCATTAGACAATGAAGTATTTGTTCCAATAACATCTAAACCGTCAGTTTGATGATTGCTATTGCTCCTGATAACAGTCTGATCATTAGTTTCTACAACACCTGTTGAATATACTTTTAATTGTGCATTGGATTGGAAAATAAATAATCCAACCGAAAGAATGATGAATAGCTTTTTCATAATTGTAAATATTTTAATTTGTTTGAAAAGTTTGTTTAAATACACTTGATTAAAAAAATAAGATTTTTGTTTTAGTTTTGAAAAGCAGCACAACCTTTGGATTACATTAGGTTATACATCGGGCTATGTTCATTAGCTTTATCTAACAACCCGTCGGTTGCACTGCTTTTCGATTTTTTTTTATTCAATACTGAAATATCCCCTCTGGGTTGTCGTTCCGTAAGTTACGGTAATCATATAGTCGCCGGTTGCCCGGTTACTCACTCCGATACTTACTGCGGAGCTTGAATCCGTATCCACTTCTTCCTCATCCACTACATTGTTGTAGGCATCATACACCGTAATGCTGGCATTACCTACTCCATACTCGAAGTACACATCCAGTTCCGTATCACTGATGGTGGCCGAAACGGAAAGCTCCTGAGTCATACCATTTGTTTGTGTCGGAGGATCTTTTGGAGTACCATCTTTTGGTATTGGAAGCGGTATCGGGTCAACCGCAAAACTAAACTGAGCAGAGAGAACTAAAGCTGCAACGAGGCAGACTTTGAAAATCCATGATTTTGAAATTTTTATACGTTTCATAATTATTAATAAATCATGCCGTATGAAATTCAGCTAATCATCATTCATGTTCATGAACCACTTCCGATTCTTAAATTCATTTCATAGGCACGTTGGTTGATAATTTTTGGGTTTTGATAAAAAATTCTGATCGATCGTGTTGCTAAATTAGGAATACTTATTAGCAATTACCAAATTTTAGGCACTAAAACAGGGGGACATCAGGGTTTTATAAAAAATTGAAAATAAGCGTTTTAAAGAATGAAAAGAAGAAAATGGGGGACGTTTTGTAAAAATAGTTAATACGGAACCAAAAACGATGCTTTTTAGGGCATCGTTTAACAGCTAATAGGAAGAAAATTGTTTTATTTTTATTCAAAAAGGGAAGCTAACTTTATTCAGAAATTAAGTTGAATAGAAAAGCTTCGAGTTCAGAAACAAGTGTCAACTTAAATTTAGGAGCCAGGCGTTGCTTCATTTTCTTTAAACTATCCACATTGGTATCTAATACCAAATACATGTCGTTACTGGGAATCTGAAGCAAAGACAAGCAGCACCACTTTACTTCACGTGGAGTAAGATTAGGATAGAGTTTGTTTAACTTACTGACCAGATTATTGAGGACAGAATTCATTTCATCGTAGAAAAATTCAGTATCGTTTATATGCAAAAGTTCTTCGTACACTTTTCGGTCTATTTCAATTTTGCCTGCCGGGCTGGCTTTTTTGCGCTCAGAAGCCAACATTTCTTTTCGCTCTTTAATTTTATTCAGCAGTACTTCCCTGTGATTAACAAGTACTCCCTTATGCATATTTGCTTTTTGTTGTAAATGCAATTGTTTTGTGTCCTGTTTTTCTTTATTGTTACGTCGGGTGATAAAACGATATAGAAAATAAGCTGTTAACAGTATCAGAAAGACTAATGCTCCCAGATACCAGGCTATGTATTTATTTTTAGCAGCTTCCTTTTTGGCAACATGAGTGGTTTCCATATAACTGCCTTTTATCTGAGCATCGATCTTTCGGATTGAGTCACTCAAATTGACGTATTTATTCATATACATTGACATTTCCCGAAGATGCCCTCTTTTAAATTCTGAGTTAGTGAGTATTCGATAGCAATCGCGTTGAGTTCTAATTTCCGGTTTATTTTCGAAAGACTTTAATGCAAATACGTAAGCCGAATCATACTGCCCCAAATCAAGAAAAAGATCTGAAATATAATAGAATCTCAAAGCCCGGTTATTTCCCTGATATGGAAAAGATATTATTCTGCGAAAATAAATCAGTGCTGAATCTATTTGCTTTGAATCATAAAAATTCAATCCTATTTCCTGAAGTAAGGCTCCTTGCTGTAATGAATCGTGAGCTTGTGGAATAATTTTTTTAAAATAATTCTGAGCAGTTTTATAATCCTTTGCATCGTGGTATGTTCTGGCAATATTCAAAAGAGAGTAAAATGCCTGGGGCTGAAATTTTGCTTTTTTGAAGCAGTTGTATGCACTTTGATATTTTTCCCGGGCTACTTTATAATCACCCTGTATGTTATTGATATCTCCCATATCCAGATTTATTCGTCCCAACAATAAATCATTGTCTGATTCATTGGCTTCATCCAATGCTTTCAGGTAAAATGTCATTGCTTTTTCATATTGTGAGGCATATTTGAATGCACGGCCCTTAAACAAATAAGAAGTTGCCAGTATGTCAGCATCCTTGTTGTTTTGGTAGTAATCAATTGTAAAATCAAGCAGTGAATCGGGTTTTAGCGGCAGGTGTTTTCGGTCTAATGCCTGTATCATCAGCAGCCCATAC
>JBAWXD010000363.1:0-2667 GCA_037144275.1 Paludibacter sp.
CCGCGGCTCACAGATGGGTGTTCAGAAAATAGATATTAAAACCATTAAACAAATTCCACCCCAATCATTACTTCGTCTTATTAATAAGGCTAAAAAAACGATTAAAAATGATAAGGTTTGGATAGAACTTTGTCAAAAATATGGTGAAGATCCAGAAATAATAGATTTAATTCCTACTATGTTTGGCGATTTAGATGTTAGTGCTAGAACTGACCATGGAATTATTATATTAAATTATAAATTATTATGTGATGGAGATTTTGAAAAAGATTATTCATATTTAATCCATGAATATTCTCATTTTTTCCAGCAATGTTATGGAGATAAGCCAACTAAAGGGTCAGATGATGGAGAATATTTAAAAAATCCAGTTGAACAAGAAGGTTTTCAAAATCAAGTTGAATATATAGCAAATCATGAAGGCGAAGATGAAGCTGAAAAATATGTAGAAAACCTATTAGATCATCATGAAGTAAATGATAAGAAAGATAAAGAAGAACTTGCAGATGTATTGTTGGAGAAAATCTAAATGGTTCTATATGGAATTACTACTGAATGTGGATTAGATTCCGTTCGAAGTTTAGGAGATGGATCTACTATCGCTGTTAAATGGTTTCAGGCATTTGCTGAAACTTATGGTTATAGTATTGCTTATTATATTTATTATTCTACAGAACCAGAGAATGCATTTGCAGATGGAATAAAATATATTTCAATTGATGATTCATTAGAAGCTAATATCATTAATTTAGATCCTGGCAGACTACTGTCGCTAAGTCCTTACCAGGCTTTGGATGAGTCTAAAATATTTCTTTTTTAAATCTCTATTTTAGCCTGATTAATTCACAAACCTAAAATTAAGCATAAAATTTGATTTTTTAGCCAGTGTTTTTTTAGCCGGTGGTTCACGGGTCAGTTTTCAGGATGAGTTTTCAGTTTCATTTTTGCATTCTGCTCCGATTTTGACATTTCAGTCCTTGTTTTTGGAGAGAAGTTTGCTAATTGCGCATACCTCACCTTGCTTTTGTACTATGCGATATTGTTATATACTTGAATTATTGAGATTTAGTATTTTAGGTTCGAAGTAGCATCAGCATTTCAAAGCCTTTTATCTGCTCATTTTTTGTCGGGCAATATTGTGGTAGCTCTATTTTTATCTTGGTTTTCAGTTCTTTAACCCATGCAGCTGTTTTAATAATTTTAAGCTGTATAGTTTTCATGGTTGCATTGGCATACTCACTTCCTTTTAATACTTGCTTTTGTAATGTGTGTATAAGGATATATGCCATTGAGTGCAGAAACAAACGAAACTGGTTTGCTGTAAACTTTGTGCAGGAGGAACGGTCTGACTTAAGATACAACTTATGATCCTTTATACGTAACTCCATTGAGCCTCTTGCGCAGTACCCTTTCTCGTATAAATCACGGGTACGAAAATCGGTAAGGCTGGTTACGATATACCGGATATTGGTTCCCATTGTACTTACCTCAACTTTCACAATAACCCGTTGGTAGTTTTCCCAGCTCCCGGCTTTGTACATAAATGAATGGTACCGTTTTACCGGCTTTTGGTATTGATTAAACTCTCTTTGAGCACTTTCGATGGTTACTTGTGCCAGTTCGTGGAGTTTTACATTGCCCGTTAACCCAGTAATGAAACCAACATTAGGTTGTATCCATGTCCAATCCATAAAATCCTGCGATGCAAAATGGCTGTCGCCACGTACTATAATCTTTGTATAAGGCCATTGCAAACGAAGGTACGATATAAGCTTGCGTATTAGTCTGGCTACATTGGCTTGTTTATTTCGGCGACCTGGTTTTAAAATGGTGGTTATCAGCTTGCCCGATAATCCTTCATAAATATGTAATGGCATGTAACAATACTCGTTGTAATAGGTGTTAAATAATGCTAGTTCTTGTTGCCCGTAAGTGTCATTGTTTGTATCATCACAATCTAAAATTATGACAGAAGGTGCTTTTGAGTATGAATTTATAAAGACGTCTACCAAACACTCTCCCAAACGAAGGAGATCAGTTTTGGTAACTGTGTTTTCCAGTCTGCTCATTGTAGGTTGAGACGCTAAATCATTGTCACTCTGAGGCAATCTGCCTGCGCACATTTTAAATATCATATCTTCACGCAGATCATTGCAGTCATTGCAATCTTCATAACCAGCAGCTATCTGAAAAACTCGTTGTGACAATAGTTCCTTAACAGTATGATCAATATAACGATGATCTCTTTCATCATGTATACAGTTACTCGCTGAGGATAAGAGATTTAGCTGGCTATCAAGCTCACGAAGAAGTAATAACCCTCCATCACTACTAATGCGAGCACCACTAAAACTAAGTTCAATATTTTTACCTTTTATTGGGAAAAGGTTAAGTTCTTGTGTGAAATAATCTGTATTTTTGTTTATCATAATAGAGGGGGGCTTTTTTGTTGTAAGCACTTCAAATATAACTAATTAAGTTGTAATTGAAGAACAAAAACCCCCTTTTTATGAATAATTCAGGTTAAATTATCTCATGTTGGAAAGGGGAGTTGTATTAAAATCTACCGGCAGCAATTACAAGGTGCTCACATGCACAGGCGGAGTCATTGATTGTTCCGTAAAGGGAAAGCTTCGGATAAAAGAATTGAGAATCACAAATCCGATT
>JBAWXD010000364.1:0-2666 GCA_037144275.1 Paludibacter sp.
GCGGTTTGCGGGAGCATTCGCTGTCGTGGAACGACAAGGTGAATGCGGGAGCAAAGACTGCTAATTGCACGTCAGCCAGCCAATGAACATAGGCGTGTGTTAGCGGTTTGTGCTTTGTTCGTTCAATATATTTTTTTCTTATTATCTCAATGTATGACCACATAAAGGACAATGTACATGACCACTTGCGCATGAATGGCAGATAAAGTGTCCATGAGAACAAGTTTTTCCACCATATGTATCTTTAGTTTTTCCACAATTGCCGCAAACACGGCTACCCATAAAAATGCCATCTCTCTTTATGTCATTGTCTTGAATTGTTAGAATTTCCATTCTAAACGATGGAAATTGTTGAACGATGTTTGTATCCATACTTTTGTTATTATTTCATAGAGTTTAAAAAACTTTGAATTTTTATGATAATGAAATATCCTAGCCCATAAAAAACTATACAAAGGACAATTGATGCAAAAAAATTTACAGAATTTAAAATCATTGTAAACAATATTATTCCAACTATGATTAAAAGAACAATGTTTGCTTTTTTCTGCCAATTATTTAACTTCTCGTATTCATCACTTTTTAGGTCAGCGTGACAGTAAGGACACTTTTTTGCATGTGAATGTATTTTCTCTTTACAAGAAGGACATTTAATTCTTACTTCGTAAATGCTGTTAAAAACTGAGTTAAAAAGGTTAGACATATTATTTCCCGTTAAGTTGTTTAAGAATGTTACGTTTACTTTCTGTCAGAGTTTTATTATCGTTCAATTTATTGATATAATTGTCTAACAATCCAACTTCTTTCATACTAGCCCCGATTAAGATATTCTTCAAATCATCTATATTGCTTAAGTTGAGAAATATTCCTGCCGATTTGTCTGCTAACCATTTAAAAGATTGTTCTGTTGCTTTATCGAAACCACATTGAACAGTATAAATCTTTACTTGTTTTTGAATAAGTTTATTTGCTTCAATTTTATAATCTTTCTGCTGTATCATTGCATCAGTTACTCCGTGAGGAGGAGCATCGCCAACAACAATCACTGCTTTTTTACTTATTATTCTCCAATTTAGTTTAGTCGCATCAGATAAAGCAACTTCTACAGCTTCTGGAATATCATCGTTACCGGTAGTGTAAATTTCTGAAATGAAGTTTTTTATAAGTTGTGTATCATTTGTTAAGTTTAATACTTTAGTCAAAAATGCCGCACTTAAATGTGGGTAATCAGCGTATGCAATTACAGAAATCAAAGAAGTTGGAATAGAATTTTTTATCTCTTGAATAATTTCTTGCAAGTTTCTTTTTACTTCATTAATATAAGGTGTCATGCTACCCGTAGCATCAAAAATGAATACGACATCTAAATTTTGACTAAGAATGGATTGCTCACTCCCTTTAGCAAGGGGTTTACCACTTACTTGCTCAAATCTTTTAAGCAAATTGCTTTGGTTCGAATTATTAATCCTTTGTAATGGGTGATTTTTATTGTCGCTCATATTATTTTCTCCCTTTTTAAAAAATCTTTTGCATTATTTAGTTCTTTCATTTTTTCTTCTAACATTAGTTTGATGTGGTCTTCTAAATGTGACCTTTGGTCTGTATTGTATTTTTTAACTAAATCATTATATGCTTTTTTAATTTCTTCTTTTGTAGCTGTCATTTTAAGTTCAAGAATCTCATAGGCTTTTTCTTTTGTCATTTTGCCATCACTTTTTTCTGAATTAGTATGCTCATTGTTTTCATCATTAAATTCATTTTCTTCATCATTATAACCTTTTGCTTGAGCGTCTAATGCTAACTTTTTCAATCTTTGTAATTCTGTTTTAATGAAATCAACCTGATTTTGGAATTCAGTTATATTACCGTTAATTATTACGTCATTTAAATTGTCAGAATTAAGTATTGCCAAAATATCTTGAAGCTCCAACAATAATGTATATATTAAGGTCTTATGTACCTCTCTTGCAGTTTCTTTATAAAGATTGTTTATTATGAAAAGAATAATTTCTTTTCTTCGTTCTATTTCTTGCAATCTTTGTTCCTCTGCTTGTCTTTGTCTTTCTAAAATGAGTATTTGCTGTTGGCTTGCATAATATTTTAAAACATTAACAACGAGTATTATTATAGCTATTACAATTAAAATTGACCAAATAGGATGGAATTGAATCCATTCAGTAAAGCTTAATGTACGTTGTTGATAATCAAAGGTTCCATAATTCTTTAAATAGTAAGTTGGTATAAAATATTCACCATTTCCTATATCTGATTTCCCAACTTCAAAATACACAAATCCATCACTTGTCCTCCAGTAGTCTTTACGATTCTCCATCTGAAACCAGTTCAATCGAAGTTCACCAATCTCATTAATATGGATTGGACTATTAATTGTAAGATTATAATTATCCCCTATCGAATTAATTCGTCGACCTTCAATCTGTACACTTCCGTTTGGAGTAAAAGTGCCATCAATAAACTCAGTTCGTTCATATTTGGAACCACAACTACTAAGTAACAATGTCAATGATAAAAAAAGGAATATTCTATACTTCATACTCATTGTATTATTTTTTTTAGCATAACCGCTAACGACCGAGGCTATGGGCATTTGGCGGTTTGCGGGAGCGTTCGCTGTCGTGAAACGACAAAGTGAATGCGGGAGCAAA
>JBAWXD010000365.1:0-2613 GCA_037144275.1 Paludibacter sp.
TGACAAGGATGTCCAACTACAAATTCAGTTAGAACAATTCTATCGTACTAATTTTTGGTCACCACTAAATGCAGAGCATATATCAAACCAAACTATTGCTGATTCCATTTTTGACTTTAGCGTAAATGCCGGAGTAATAACAAGTGTTCGGTTGGTTCAATCAATCATAGGTGTCAAAGCAGATGGAATAATCGGAGAGCAAACACTCAGGAAACTAAACTCATTGGACTTTGGCTATTTTCTACCGGCTTTCACCGTTGCCAAAATATCTCACTACATAACCATTATCATAAAACGTCCTGCTAATAAAAAATATTTTTATGGTTGGGTTACACGGGTATTGGAATACAATGAATGATCAAATCATTATTGTATTTAGAATTACTTTTCTAATTGGGGCGTTACCCCAAACCCTAGTAACTTTTTTGTCTTGACACCAAAAAGTTACCAAAAAAGGTCAAGACTGCGCCCGCTTCACTCGAAAAATTGACATTCGTAAAGCTAAAATCCCCAAACTCCTCTTCGCTATAGGACGAATCGTCAAACAGTGGGTATTTTTGCGCTTTGCTCATATATTTTTCGGCTCACCAGACGAGGTCAGTCGTTTGTGAGGGGTCTTACTAACAAACAAATCAAATAAAAGATATGCCAGCACAAATTATAACCACCGACGACCTTCGGGAATTTAAGGTCGAACTGATTGATGAAATCCGGGTACTCATTAGTGAACAGAAAAATCCCGTGTTTAAGAAATGGCTTAAATCTTTGGAAGTACGCCGGCTACTCAACATTTCGCCCGGGACACTACAGACCTTGCGTATTAACGGCACTTTACCATTCACAAAAATAGGAGGAACTAACTATTATAACGCTACTGATATAGATGTGTTGTTATCGCAAAACCATAAAAAGAAAACACGATGAACTATATTCTTCAGCTTAGTGGGTTTTTCCAGCGTGTTGCGGCCGACAATCGGCTCAACCCAACACACGTTAGCCTCTATATGGCCATCTTTCAGTTTTGGAATGCGGGTCGTTTCCAGAACCCAGTTTCTATATCAAGGCAGGAGCTTATGCGCATTAGCAAAATATCGGCTAAGGCCACTTATCACAAATGTATAAAAGACTTGCATTCTTATGGTTATATTCAATACTTGCCTTCCTTCAATCCGTTCAAAGGGAGTTTGGTATACCTGTTCGATATGCAGTCTAGTGCTAGACTAGTATCTATCCTAGACCGTACTAATATCGAAACAAGCATTGAACAAGCATTAGTACCTTATATAAACAAAGAAAACATCTTAAACATAAATATTGAGAAAGATGACACCCAACCAAAAAATGATATAGTTTTGAAAGTTTCAAAAAACAGGGTAAAAGTAGTTGAGGTAAACGGTGAAAAAGTTCCGCCGAAAAAACTGGTGGAAAAAAGTGCTCCAGCAGTTCGACCAACAAATGCTCTACATCCTACAGTTGAGAAAATACGCGAGTACTTTTTGGCACAAAAAAGCTCCGAAGTGGAAGCGCAGAAATTCTTCAATCATTTTCAAAGTAATGGTTGGAAAGTGGGTGGTAAAGCACCCATGCAAGATTGGCAAGCAGCTGCCGGCAATTGGATATTAAACATCCCGCAGTTTTCACCGCAGCCTAAAATGGCGGCTCAAAAACAACTGATTCCCGGAAATTTAAACGCTACTACTGGAAAAAACTATTCTGAACCGTTATAAAACATGAATAACAACCTGTCGATAATACAAACCAGAGGTAAAGAAGTTTTCGGTGAATGCTTTTGCATTTATCCCGAAGATCAGGAAGTAATTCAGAAATTATTGAGTTGGTTTTTGCAAGATGAACAACAGGCAAAACATTACAACGTCAACCTTGATAAAGGAATTTTGCTGACTGGTCCAATTGGTTGCGGCAAAACCAGTCTTATGTCATTAATGCGTTTGCTCGTACCTCCACCGCAACGCTTTGGTATCAAATCATGTCGTGAAATCACTTTCGATTTTATCAAAGATGGTTATGAAGTTATACAGCGTTACGGAAGCCATGCCTATATCAATATTTCGACTCAACCGCAACCACACACTCATTGCTTCGATGATCTCGGAGCAGAAAGTACTTTTAAATATTATGGCAATCAGTGTAATGTTATGGGAGAAATCCTGCTTTCCCGGTATGACCATTTTGTCAGCAATCACATGCTCACACATGCTACCACCAATCTATCTGCATCCGAACTTGAGGACTATTATGGCAATCGTGTTCGCTCCCGAATGCGTGAAATGTTTAATCTTATCGCCTTTGACGGTGGAGCGAAAGATAAGAGGAAGTAATGGAATAGTTGAAATAATCCCAGTAATCTATAGTATTACTATACATACAGCATTTAATTTCAACTGAAATTGATATCTAAAGTTGATAGTCTTATTGTATTTACTATAGATATATCTAAAATAATGCAATATATTTTGTTATTAATATAGTTATATCTATATTTGCAGAAAATATTGTTGACAATGTATAATGAACTATATGAACAATCGGGTAGTGATATTATCCGACAACTGGGAAAACGATACAGTGACTATCGTAAACGAATGGGATACA
>JBAWXD010000366.1:0-2602 GCA_037144275.1 Paludibacter sp.
CTTGATTATCAGGAGTGACCCAGGTGGGGCTCGAACCCACGACCCACAGATTAAGAGTCTGTACATTTTGAAAATCAGTACTTTTCAATGTTCCGCAAAACTAAATTAAATATCTAATTATCAACTGCAAAGATATTATTTCTATTTCATTAAATTTCATTATTCCGATTATTTGTTGTATTTTTGTGTGTGCAAGTGTGTGTACATAAACAATACCAACATGGAAACGAACAAAGAAAAAGAAATTTCAAGCAAATTGTATTACAGTGGTTTTGGCGTAACTATCAATGTTACAAGGGATTCAAGGCGAAAAGATACTAAAGAAAGTTGCCCTTTGAAGTGGTGCGTTACCTATCAAAGAAAACGTTCCTATTTTAAAACTGATATATCATTAAATGGTACAGATTGGACGTTATTTTTAAAAGAAAGTAAGGTTAAGAAAATACAAGAAATTACCGATTCATTACAGACGTATTTCGATAGTGTATTGAAAAGTCAAATTAAAACACTTTCAGAAAGTGGAACGTTTACTTTTGATTCACTGAATAAGCGATTGAGTAAGAATGCAGGCGATAATTTATTTGATGCTTATGATATAAAAATTGAAAACATGAAAGCCGAAGGACGTATCGGAAACGCTTCATTCTATCAATGTTCTAAAAATTCAATTGTCGCATACACAGACAAAAAGCTCAAAATTTCTGATATTTCGATTAGTTGGTTAAATGGATATTATAAACATTTAATTGGCAAAGGTATTTCTTATGCTACAATGGGGATGTATTTACGCTCTTTGCGTGTTATTCTAAACGATGCCGTTATTAATGGAGTTATAACAGAAAATAGTTATCCGTTTGGCAAAGGTAAGTTTGTAATACCAACAGCCAAAGGACGTGATTTAAGTTTGGAACTTACAGACATTAAAAGAATAGCAGAATATAACTGTCAGAGTAAAACAACAGAGATGTGCCGTGATTTATGGATATTTTCATATTTGGCAAATGGTATTAATTTTGGCGATATGCTTACTTTGAAATTTGAGAATATCAAAAACAATGAAATATCATTTAAACGAGCCAAAACCATACGCACCTCAACGGAAAAAATCGACATTCTGATTCCGATATTAGAACCATTGCAGGACATTATCAATAAGTGGGGAAACGCCCGAAGCCCAAAGAAATACATTTTTCCATTTCTAAATGATTGTAAGACTGAAACCGACAGAAAGCGTGAAATTTTAAACGTTATACGTTTGACTAACAAACATATCAAAAGAGTTACAACGGCTCTTAAAATGGATGATATATCAACTTATAATGCAAGACATTCATTTGCTACTATTCTAACTAAAAAGCGTGTGCCGGAAAGCTATATTTCGGAAAGTTTAGGACACAGTAAAAACAAAACAGTTACACAAAATTATTTTGGCAGTTACAACAAAAAGGAACGTATCAAATACAACTCACTATTGATTTGGGGAAAAGGTAGAACACGAACATTTAAAACAAACATACGATGGAAAAAATAAAAGTCATTCGGAATTTGGAAACCATTAAAAGGATATTCCAAAAGCAAATTGAAATTGGTATAAAGACACTTTCAGTTATTGATGATTTTCAAGTGGATATTATAGTATTTGAAAGTGAAATTTCACAACAAAATAAGCATGATACTCAAATTATAAATTTATGTACTGAAATAACAGAACTAAATAGCAAATTACCAACATTAATTGAGTTTGATATGATTTGTTTTATGCAAAGGCATTCAGACCTTTCAGAAACCTTTGCATTGCTTAAGAAAGATGATTTTGGTTGGTTCGTGAAAGATGGAATAATTGACAGTAAATTTTCAATTGAGTATAATAAGAAATGCCTTGAAACAAGTTGTCGGTTTACTTTACAATTCGCTAAAAATGCAACAATGATAAACGAAAATCTTATTTCATTTTCAAATGGAGTGTTAGAAATATGCAATAAACAACCGCAACAATTAGATACAACACTATTTAAAACACCATATTCAAAACCATGTTTGATTGAATTTCATACATATCTAACAAAAAATAATCATTTAATTACACCGGAAGTTGTTTGGCTTGCATGGTTCGGATACGATGGCGATAAAAAACCTATGAAATGGAATTCAAGCCCTACAATGTTGGCAAATGTTATTAAAAAAATATGTGATGGCGAAAATGTACCGGTTACAAAAATAGCATTTAAATTACCCTCAAATACAAAACTTTCTCCCGATGGACATATCAATACTTCAAGCTATGGAATAGCTATTGAAAGTCTAATTAAAAGATTTAATTAAAACTTATAGTTAAATTATTTTCTAAATTGCCTACTATGTCAAATATCTGTAAGCCCCTGAAATATGGGGCTTTTTTTATGTTTATGCCTACCATTGCCAACTATTAAAAGTCTGCATAAATATCTGTATATCAGTATAATAAATGATTTTAATTGAAATGTAATGTTGTATCTTTGCTAAAAAAATAATGAGATTGACAGCTAACAATTTCATTGAGCCAAAGAACTACTTATTTAGCTGTAAGTAGGGAAAGGCAAAAAGCAGAAATACAAATTAACAT
>JBAWXD010000367.1:0-2597 GCA_037144275.1 Paludibacter sp.
ATACCCCCAATGCTGATACCCTTCAGCTTGAGAAGTCCCATAATAAAATCGAGATCCAGTTGGTTCATAACCACAGCCACACTGTCAGTTCTGTTTTTTGAAGCAATCCCATTAATATGTACAAACTGTTTGTGACTTTCGAAATTAAAATCTTTAATTCGTATACTGCTGTCAGGATTCAGGTTAATCTGACAAGGGTGTATATTCCAGGTCGAATCGGAAATAATAACTTGTGAAGGGTGGATGTTTAATTGTGTCGCTAGCTTTTCGTTTTCGTTTTTAAATCGAACCACGGCACCAATTTCACCTGCATTGGTTATTTGTTGATTGTTTTGCCAACCCAGTTGAGCCCCTATTGTATCTTTTGCTGCTGTAGCTCGAATGAAAATGCGCAACATTTCATCCTTTGTTTCCAATTGAGCCCGGGAGGTTATTTGCAATTGCTGTTTTGGGTTTTCAATATGGATTGTTATGTTTTCAATCTTCTGCTTGTTCGATTTCAACATCGGGATATTCCCCGAAATATCCAGTTTATTTGTCTTTTCATCAATAAAGCCTTTCAGAGTTGACATTCCTTCAAGCGAGTAAGGTAATACTAAAATTTCGGAAATTTCTTTTGTGTTAGAAAGTTTGAAATCAAAATCAATATGATTTGGTTCGTTTTCAGTTGTATGTTTTTCAAGTGTGGCAAGTGAAGGCAAGTAGTTCAATACTATTTTGTTGATCGTTTGTGCTATTGTTCTATACTTGAAATCACCGTTTAAAGAGCCGTTCAGAAAATCGGATGTGATGCTGAGATTTGTTTTGTTGGGCTCAATGCGTGAAACAGCCTGAATATTATCTATATTAAGGGTTTTATTCAGGTAACTGAATTTTATATTCTCAAAACGCACAGTACCATTTATATTATCCAGGGAATTTCCAACAATATTGGTTTTCCCATTGAACGAAAGCGTTGCACCGGGATATTTGTCGGTAAGTTTTAGTGCATTCGGATTTATATTATTTACCAATAGACTGAAATCTAAAACGGGTAATTTGTTAGTGAGATCAATTTTACCAACGAAGTGAGTATCAATATTTTCATCCTGCAAATCAGCAGTTCCATCAAAGCCTTTTCCGTCGTATTTCCCTTCAAATTGAATATCTTTATACCTGTAATTATTGAACTGAAATTCAGGAATTTCAGCCTCGATTGTACCCTGTAACGGTAAGTTTTCCTTTTTAGTTCCAATTGTATTCAGCTTGAAGGTGGCATTGCCTAATTGTTTATTATGAAGTAGCTTACCTAACTGAAGATTATCTGATTTTATCGTTCCGTTATAGGCCAGATCCTTCAGTTGATTCTCAAATTTCAAGGATACATCTGTAGATACATTCCCGATATCAGTGAGCACATTCCCGTAAACCACCAGATTATTCAAAAATCCGGTAATGTTTCCTTTGTAATGCACCAATCCAAGTTCATTCAGTTCGTCGGGCAACAGAAATGGTTTTCGGGTTAAATCAGACACAAAGTCCTGCAAATCACTTTTCTCAAAATGTAAATCGCGAATTTGTCCATAAATAAATGCTTCACGCAAATCGGGTAATCCGTTAACATCCAAATCAGCATTTAATAGAAATGAATTACCATATTTTATTTCCATTTTTTCAAAATGAAGACTCTTTACTCGTCCCGTAATCAGGCCTTTGAAGGTTGCTGAACCTTTCAAATTATTAAATTCCGGGACAAAAGCTTTCAAATCGGAAAAGGCTATACTCGATGATTTGATAGGTGCATTCCAACGAACTTTATTGGCAAAGTGCTGTAAATCACTTAAACTATCGTACTTAAATTGGATGTCTTCCAGATTGATACTGGAGGCCGGCATGGTCAACTGAACTTTTGGAATACGGATACTTTTTTTTGATCCGAATATCTGCGTGTGGAAACTGGTCAGATTTAGTCCGCTAGCTTCTTGCGCTATTAAATTAATAACCCGCACATTAAACGAATCTTTATTCAGAATATTGAGGGATAAATCAAGATTTATATTCCTGATTTTTAATTTATTGGGATTAAAAACCCCTTTAGGAACTGCTTGTAATTCTTTTAAATTTGTGTATGAAAATCTGGAATTTCGGATTTTAAAACGGCTTATTTTATACGTGATTTTGGCTGTATCGTTTTTTTGCGGAGTTTTAAAAGCATCAAGTACAAAATCGAGGTTTGAATGACCTGTTTTATCAATTATCAGATTGCCATACAATTGATTTAAATCAATGGATGTGAAGATAATTTTTCCCCGGAAGAACTTCCAGAATTTAAAATGTGCATTGGCTTGATTTACAAATAGAAGCGTGTCTTTTTGCAAATCTTCTACATACAAATCGTGAATGGCTACATCATTGAAAAACTGGTATTCAATCTTGCCGACAGTGACTTTGCTGTGCAGTTTTTTGGAAAGTTCAGAAACAATGGCATTCGACAACACTTTCTGTATTGTGCTTGTTTTGAGCGCAATAAATATAAGCAAGAGAAATAAAACAATTCCTCCAATGCTAAAACCTGCTATTTTAAGTGTTTTTTTTATACCTTTGAACTTTGTTTCGCA
>JBAWXD010000368.1:0-2585 GCA_037144275.1 Paludibacter sp.
GTACAATATTTTCATCATCTTTGGTGAGCAAGAGCGGTCATGTAGGTTTCATATTTAGGAATTACAGAGCCACTTTCTGAATGCCATACCGCATGGTGGTTCAGGATTTGATTTTAAAGTCAAATTATTCGAGTCAATAATATTTTTACTTATTGTTTTTTTCTCAGAAATCCGTTGAGATTTATCAATTATTTCAGATGCATTAGCTTGTTCTTCAATAACTTGAATTTTTGTGTCTATCAATGCTTTGCTTAATTCATATCCATATGAAATATTGACATCAACTTTATTTAAGGTCGGATTCCACTTTTTGTTAATGAAAGGACCTTTTATTATTGGACTTAATGTTAATAAGTTGGTGTTTACCTGACTTCCTGTAGCAAGCAATTCTACTACTTTTTGGTTGAATGAATTAATAAGTTCTAAAGCATTTTTCTTGGATATTTCCTTATTATCTTTCAATAACTCATCAATTATTTCAGAAACGCCATATTTTCCGTTCAGGATAACTTGTGCATAAAAATCATTAGGCTCTTTTGTCAAAGGATTTTTCTTAAGTTGAGCGCTTATAAATGTTTTCATTCAATCTGTTTTTATTTCAAAAATTAAACAAGCTACATAAATTACGGAGCAGAACCCAATCCGCCCCGTAATAAGTCAATTACAATTGAAAATCTCCGCTAAGTTTCGTCGTACCGTACGAAACTTTCAAACTGTATTTTCCACCACTCAATTCATTAACAGGGATTATCACTTCAAAAGTACTGAAAGTGTCAACCACGGTTGAATAAACCATGTTCCCGCTTTCATCCACTATGGAAACATAAGCTGTTCCAACTGTTGCGCCGAAATCAACGAATAATTCTGTTCCTACCACATCAGCTGTTACAGCAATATAGCTTGAATTAATAGAAGAAGATATTTTAAATTTCGTCATACTACTCATCGCTGGGCTTAATGGAAGTGTTCCAGTACCCGGATCATCTTTTTTTAGAACAATGTCAGCAAAAACAAACTGATTTGAAAAAACACACAAACACAAAATGAAAAGACCGGAGAATTTAAACTTTTTCATAAAAATAATTTTTAGTGAGTTAAACCTGGAATTTACCCGAAGCATTAAAATAGTACTTCTTCAAGTTGCTAAGTTAGACACAGCAGTACAAATCCCCAAATTTTGTGGCAAAAAAAAGTGCGACAAGCCATTTTTTATGTGGTTGATATGTAGCACATTATGTGTGGAAAAATAGGAAAAAGTGGGACAAGGGGAAATTGAGCAATTTAAATAGTTAAATTATTGCCAATTTCATACAGTCCGATTTGGAGAAACGAAGAAAAGTAAATTATTTATCTTCCGATAAATTTAGAAGTAATTGCTCAAACTCAGTAGTTGTAGTAAGCCGGAGTTTTTGGGTCATGCGTTGTTTCATTTTATATAAACTCCTTTGCTGACATTCCAGAAGAACGATCATTTCGTTGGTAGGTACATTCAATAAGAATAAGCAACACCACATTATCTCCTTATGATTAATTTCAGAACTACGAGTTTCCAATTCCGTAACTAAGTTGTTAAATGTTTTATTCATCAGTTTTTTAAAGGCTTCCCAATCGTCAAGTTGAAGGGAAGTATTGAATAATTCTTTATAAATAAGTTCACGCTCCTTTATATTAGCTTTTTTATAGGCAGCGGCCTGCAACATTCTGTTTTCTTGAATTTTATGGATTAAACTATCTTTTAAAAAAAGCTGTTTTTCTGATAATTTTTCTTCAGTTTTTTCTAATTGAATTTGTTTGTTTCGGCTTCTGTTGCGTAATGTAAATACGATGCTCAGACTTGTGAGGGTAATTAATAAAATAATAATAGCTAGTATTATTAAGGATTGTCGGGATTTATTAATAGCACTGCTTGTTTGATGCAAATCTTCAAGAACCGATGTTTTTGTTTGAGCTTCTATTTTTCGGACAGAATCTGTGCATTCCTGAAATTTAGACATATAGACTGCCATTTCTTTTAAGTCACCTAAGCTATATCTCGAATTTGCTAAAATTCTGTAACATTCTCGCTTTGTGATAAAGTTAGCCGGATATTTAAGTGAGTTCAATGCATAAACCGTGGCTAAATTATATTTAAAAGTGTCAAAATATAAATCAGCAAGAATATAATTCCGAATGGCATAATTACTCCCTTTAGACGGAAATTTTAAACTTTCACGCAGAAAGTATTCAGCCGAATCAAATCGCTTGGCATTATAAAAATTTATTCCAATCTCCTGATATGCAGTACCGTGAAGAAAAGAGTCTTTGCTTGATAATAATGTTTTAGTGAAATAATACTTTGCAGTTTTATAATCTTTAAGTAAGCGATACATACGCCCAATATCCAACATTTTATTATTAGCACTAATTGAGTCACCTCCTTTTACAAAAAAACCATATGATTTTAATTGTTTAGAGAGTGCTGCTTGAAAATCTGTTTGAATAGCACAGATATCACCTAAATCTGAATAAATTTTCCCTAACAATTCAAAATCTTTATTTTGTATAATGTCTAATGATTTAAGATACAATACTGTCGCTTTATCAAA
>JBAWXD010000369.1:0-2580 GCA_037144275.1 Paludibacter sp.
TACTAAAAATCGATAAACGTCTAGTGTTGCAATAAGTTTCCCGGATCGAATTACCTTAATATCCCTCAAACTACCAATTTCATTAGGACCACCACAGGCATACAATGCATTAAAAGCGGTAGCCAGGGATGGTAGCGTATATGTTCCGGGACGAACCGCTTCACCTACCACAGCGACGCGAATACTCCTTATGCTTCCAAGCGTCACATTTACTTTTGTTTCGCCGGAGGAAACTCCTGAATATACCTTGGAAACTTGATTCCGGATAATCCGAGAAGCATCTTCCAATTTAAGTCCTGCGACTTTAAGCGGTCCAACATTTGGTATCCTAATTAACCCTTCAGGCGAAACTTTCAATTTATAATTGGCTTCATAAAGTCCGGAAACATCAATGATTAGTTCGTCATATGTTCCAAGAATATAATTTTGAGGTGTAGGGATATTTAATTTAGGTTCGAAAGTTAGATTCTGGCTACTGAAAAGGTAAGATCCGAAAACCGAATTTTTAGGCGTTGGAGCTACTGAATTTTGAACCGTATCCTGAACTGATCTAACTTCAACTGTATTTTGGGGTGTAGCAACTGTAGGATTTGAAGCCGGAGCATTCTTTCCTGCCATGTATTTTTTATACATCTCCATTTGTTCAGGCGTAAGTTTACTTAAATCCTGCGCCATTAATCCACTAATTGTAAATGTCAAGAATAAAACCAGTTTTAATTTATTCATCTTTTAAAGTATTTTTAATTAAACGAAATTCCTTATAAATCGCTTAGATAGAATATCAATTTATATTTGAATATGAAGTTAAGTATAACAATTTTAGGATTGCAAAGATACAAAAAATCATTAAAAAGGGACTTTGAGTAGCAATCCTTTATTGAAATTTATTCCAGTTTTCTCTTGAAAAATTCGAAAAGTATCGTATTTCGAACTAAGACTCACTCAAAAAATCAGGACCAATTGAGGGTATCTAAAGTAATAATATAATTTATTATTCTTATTTTAATTAATTAAAAACTTTCAGTTAATCACTTTTGAACCTTTTGATAGGTTTGCTGTAATTTCAATTATTTTATTTGTAGAGAGGCATTTCCAATCTCAGAAGCTATCAACAAAACACTTTTAAGATTACAACCGTCCATCCACCCAACGTCTATCTACTACTGCCTTTGCATCAAATATTACTGCTCCGGCTTTATAGTATTTCTCAAAATCGAATTCTTTAAACTCATCGTGCGAAACAGCTAAGAGAATAGCCTGGTATTTTTTATCCTCATTCAAGGCTGAGATAATTTCCACATTGTATTCATGTTTTACTTCTTCATAGGATGCCCATGGGTCATAAATGTCTACATTCAGTCCAAACTCACAAAGTTCGGTGTAAATATCCACAACTTTAGTATTCCGAATATCTGGACAGTTTTCTTTAAATGTAACACCCAGAATCAACACATTGGCACCCTTAATGGTATGTGTTTTATGAATCATTAGTTTCAGCACTTTATTCGCTATAAAAGGAGCTATGCTATTATTCACATGACGACCGGAAAGGATAACCTGAGGTACATAGCCCAAGGATTCGGCTTTACTTGCCAGATAATAAGGATCGACACTAATACAATGACCACCTACTAGTCCTGGACTGTATTTTAGAAAATTCCATTTTGTGCCGGCAGCCTGTAAAACATCATTTGTATCAATACCCACTTTATCGAAAATTAGTGCCAATTCATTCACAAAAGAGATATTCACATCTCGCTGTGCATTTTCAATAATTTTGGAAGCTTCAGCCACTTTTAAACTGGGTGCTTTATGCGTTCCGGCAGTGATAATAGAAGCATATAATCCATCCACCAGATTAGCAATTTCGGGTGTTGAACCGGATGTTACTTTTTTGATCTTAGTAAGTGTATTTACTTTATCACCGGGATTAATACGCTCAGGACTGTAACCGGCATAAAAATCAACATTAAACTTCAAACCAGATACTTTTTCAATTTGCGGAACACAATCTTCTTCGGTACATCCGGGATAAGTAGTTGATTCATAAATTGCAATATCACCTTTGCTGATTACCCGTCCCAGCATTTGTGAAGCATTAATTAGAGGCTTCAGGTCCGGCATATTGAAATTATTTATGGGAGTTGGTACGGTAACAATATAGGTGTTGAAGGCTTTTAATTCTTCTTCGTTCGAAGAGAATGATAAGCCCAGTTCAGGATTTGTTTTTTGAAGGTTTACTGCTAGTTGCATTCCTTCGAGATCGGCTTCCAACGTATGATCAAACCCTTGTTGTAATTCTTCAACACGTGTTTTGTTAATGTCAAATCCCAATACTCTGTATTTTTTTCCAAATTCTATGGCAAGTGGTAATCCCACGTAACCTAATCCAATAACAGCAATATCAAATTTTTTCATTAAATGAACTCGTTTTAATACAGTAAATATTTTTATTTAGATTTTTCAGAATGCAAAGGTACAAAAAAAGCTTTTATTTTATCCAAATTGAATTAGAATAAAAGAACCTTGTAGATTATATTTATTAAAAAAATGAGCAATCAGCTTCCTGCTTGCTCAAAA
>JBAWXD010000370.1:0-2546 GCA_037144275.1 Paludibacter sp.
GATTGACTATTTTCTTGGTCAATCCACCAAAGGTCTTCACCAGGTTTTAATTTGCTTTTATAGTAGTCAACTATTGGTTTTATTGGATTATCTTTCTTCCGTAAAGTGTCGTAAGGAGTTTTTATTTTGTCAAAAATTGTCTTTCCTTTCTCCAAATTCATGTCAATTAAATACCGTGGTGAATGCGTTACAACTACTTCTGACAAACACTCTTCATACGGTCTACATCTAAATTCGATTGGAGCTGCCAATTTTGCAAAAAGCATAAAAATTCGTTCAACATCTTCAACTCTAGTACTTTCCAAAACACTGTTACCAGTTGTTTTCCAGTGATTTTGAGTTGTAGTTTTAACTTCAATCCCATAAAATTTCTTGGCCACAATATCAGGAAATTTCTGACCTCCAATCAATTCAATCGTGCTTTCAAACGGTGAACCAACTGCCAAATCGGTCATGACATCTCGAACGTATGGTTCGAGGTCACGACCTAAAAGTTTTGATACTGTTTTTGAAGATTTTTTTGCGTGAGAGTTCAGTTCTGTAATTGTTGAACTTAACAAAGAGTCAAACTCTTTTCTGTGGGGTTCTGGATTAGCTGAAATTATCATAGGTTTTCTTAAAGTATAAATCCCAAACGTCTTCAATTCTCTTTGCAACATTGTATGCAAGAAGCGGTGGAACTGCGTTACCAATAATTTTATATGCTTGTGACGGACTTACTAAAAATGCACCTTTTCGTCCATCTTTTCTTTCAATAACAAATTCATAATCGGGTGGAAATGTCTGTATCAAAGCACATTCCCGTGGAGTTAATCGTCTTTCTTGTAACCCTTTTGAAAGTTCTTTGTCGATTTTACCGCCGTTTTCTTTTGATAATCTTCTAAATTCAATGTTGCCATGGTGTTCTGAACGAATTGTCGGACCAATTCCCGCTGGTTTTATTTCTGTCTGACCTTGGCAATGAGAACCCATATATTTAGCTTTAGAAAAGAATTTTTGAGATAAATCAGTGGTTTTGTCGGGTTCATCTAACAAACTGAAAATCTCTTTCAATTCAACGTGTTTTTTTAGTTTTTCGCCCTCAACGGTGTAAGCGTGTGTAGGTTTTGGATATGGATTAAATTTGTCTGAAATAATTTCCTTTTCTAATTCCTTTAATGCTTCTTTGTTTAATGCAGATTTTTTGATTCCTATAAAAATAACTCTTTCTCTCGACTGTGGAACGCCATAATTTGCTGCGTGTAAAACTCTTGGATTTAGAACGATATAACCGTTGTCGCCAGCCGAAGAGAAGTCTTTCTGAATAATATCTTTGACGTTTGACAAGTTTACAAGTCCTTTTACATTTTCCGCAATGAAAATTTTAGGTTTTGTAATTTCTACGACTTGTTTCATCCACATATAAAGTTGACCGCGAGTTTCAGCACTTGGAGCATCATCTTTTATAATTTCGCCAATATGATTTTTATGCGATTCAAAACCATTTCTTTTACCCGATAAACTAAAGTCTTGACATGGAAAACCACCTGTTACAATATCAATGTTCTCTGGAAAAATTTTAAATCCGCTATTGTGAAGTTTTACCAAATCGACAATGCTGTCAGTATGAAATAACTCTGCATCATAACCTCTTTTTGAGAAATGGTTAACCCACGCGTTTCTTGCGTCGGTTAAAATGTCGTTTGCGAAAACCGTTTTAAATCTTGTTTTCTTTAGTTGAACGAAATTTTCATCTATTTTTTTGTCAACAAACTGTGGTGTTAATAATTCGTTGACGCATGAAGATAGAACTGAAAAACCACCCTCAAAACCTAAATCCATTCCACCGCAACCCGAAAAAAGTGAGAGAACATTTAAAGTTGCTGATTTAGTTTGTTTGTTTTCAGCAATATGTTGGCTTGGCTTCTCATTAAATCGAATACCCAATTGCGGTTCTTCTACTAAATTTACTTCCAATTCTTTTGTATAACCTGTTTGCATTTTAGTTTTTTGTTGAATGAGATTTTAAATAATTCACTTTCTTTTCCGCTACTCTTAGAACACGTTTTGCACATTCTTCGTCCGCAATTTCATACGCAATTTTATCGCTCATAAATTGCACAATCAACTCGTCTTTGTCGAGTTTTAGAAACTCTGCAAGCTTGATAATGTGTGTTTTAGTCGGTTTTCTTTCGTTGCGTTCAATCTTGCTCAAGATAGCTTGGTCAATATCAAGATATGCCGCTACTTGTCTGAGAAGTAGTCCTTTTGACTCTCTCTGTTGTCTGATAATTTCGCCTGTTGTTTTCAATTTGTTGTTTTTTACTTGACAATACTTGTCAAAAATACAAACTTTTTATTCAGTAAACAAATGTTCGTCAATTTAATTTCTCATTCTTTTCTTGATTCAAAAATTTCTGGGGTGGTGGGTGGGCTTTGGTACCTTTTCTTCTTTCTTTTCTTGACTTTCAAGTCGCTAAATACTAGGTCTTTTCTTTTTTTTACAATTACACCTAACGACCGAGGCTATGGGCATTTGGCGGTTTGCGGGAGCATTCGCTGTCGTG
>JBAWXD010000371.1:0-2512 GCA_037144275.1 Paludibacter sp.
TTGACCGATATTTTTTTACAAATCAATGCTACCAATGTGATAGCATATATAATAAAAATAGCATATATATTCAACTATAATAAATATTTTTTTCTTGTTAAATGCTACTAAAACTATAGCATATATTATTAATAAAAATTCATTAAAACAATTATGACAAAGAGAATCTTTTTACTTCCGATTATTATGCTTACAATCAGCTTCATGTCGGGCAATGCGGTACAGGCACAAAGTCTTAAATTAAACCAAAAGACTTTCAATATGAGTATTAATGGTACAACTAATGTACACAATTTTGAAACTAAAGTAACTCAGGCAGGTGGTGACTTAGTAATATCAGACAAGAAAGTACAATCGTTTTCAGTTGAAATTCCGGTAAAGGGCATTAAAAGCAACGAAAAACTAATGGACACAAAAACCTATGAAGCTTTCGATGCAGACAAGAATCCAAGAATCACGTTTAAATCTACCGATGTAAATTCATTGAAAGTCGACGGAAGTGACATTAATGTAAGTGTAACCGGAAATATGACGATTGCAGGTGTAACCAGAAAGGTAACTATAATTGCTGCTGGTAAAACTGTAAAACCGGGTGTATATGAATTTAAAGGCAGTATTCCTGTAAAAATGACAGATTATAAAATGAAACCACCTACCGCAATGTTGGGTGTAATGAAAGTTGGTGATGATATCAAACTTAAATTTGATGTGACTTTCGAAGGAGCTGCAATAAACTAAATTTAAAAAATAATTTTTGCTAACAATAAATATAATAAAACAATTATCCACAAAAACAAAAACAAAATGAAAAAATTAATTTTAACTTTTTCTGCTGCTATAATGTTATGCAGCACAATGTTTGCACAACTTCGTGCTACAGATCAGACTGGCGTTAACGTGTTTGAAACTCCAAAAACGGATGTTCTGTTTACAGGACCAAAAGTAGAATTTGGCGGTTCAATTGCAATGCCTTATATCGCTTTGCAACAAAGTAATTTTTTGACTGGAACCGCTGGTGATAATCCTGCAACTAATCCGAGTGCATTATTTAAAAACTCACCGAACTTTGCCTTATCAATGGCTAACTTAAATATAAACAGCTATTTGGCTGATGGGGTTACTTTACAGGTAAGTTTATATCTTGCTTCGAAACATCACAATGAAACATGGGTAAAAGGTGGTTATGTTCAATTTGACAAAGTTCCGTTTATTAAACTGGATCTATTGGATCAAATCATGAAATATACAACTATTAAAGTTGGTCAAATGGACGTAAACTACGGTGATGCTCACTTCCGTCGTTCAGATGGTGGTAATGCTATTTACAATCCATTTATGGAAAACTACATTATGGACGAATTTGCAACTGAAATTGGTGCAGAAGCCGATGTTAACTACAAAGGTATCGTTGGAACTCTATCTGTTACAAACGGAAATCTTAATCCAAGTTTAGCTGCTGTAGACACGGCAGCCGTGAGTCTAAACTCAATCTATCCATCAAAACCTAATGCATATTATTCAGGTCATAATGCATCTATCATAGCTAAATTAGGATACGACAAACAAATTACAGATAATTTCCGTGCTCGTATTACCGGTTCTATTTATTATAACTCTGGTGCAATTTCAAATACTTTATTTGGAGGCGACCGCACAGGTTCTAACTACTCAGCAGTTATGTATAATGCTGCTCCAGGAACAACAACAGCATTTAATGGCCGTTTCAACCCTGGCTTCTCGGATAAAATTGCAACTTTTATGGGTAACTTGTTCTTGAAATATAAACCATTAGATTGGTTGTCAGTTGAATCATTTACTACTTTTGAGTCAGCTTCAGGTCGTACAACTGCAGAATCTTCAGATCGTAAAGCTCAACAAATTGCAACAGATTTGATTTTCCGTTTTGGCAAAAATGAGAACTTCTTTGCTGGTGTTCGTTACAACACACTTACAGCTACAGTTGCAAAATCAGTGGTAGCTCCAATAGCTGCAAAAGCAGCAACAGCAGGTTCTCCTGCAGTAACCAAATGGTTAGATGATAATGATCATTCAAAAGGTGCTTATTCAATTGTTCCAGCAGTTGCTGCTACTGCAGCAACTCCTTACGTTGCTGGTTATTTTATCAACCCTTACGATATTGCTATCAGCAGATTAGCAGTAAGCGCAGGTTGGTTTGTAACTAAAAACATTATGGCTAAAGTAGAATATGTAGACCAAAAATACAGTGGATTCCCAACAGGGAACATTTTTGATGGAGCTAAATTTAGTGGTTTAAGTGCTGAAGCAGTTATTTCTTTCTAAGAAAAGCTTTTCATAATAAATTAGAAACCGGTAAGATTATTCTTACCGGCTTCTTTGTGTAAAAAACTTTAGTAATCCAACACCAAAGTTATCTTAGAGAATTAGTGACAAGTGGCTGAATTAAGGACTTATGTCGCGGAGTGGCCAACCGTAAATAAGGGGGGAAACGAATTGCAACCAAAGGAAGAAATAAATTACCCGACAATTAGTT
>JBAWXD010000372.1:0-2502 GCA_037144275.1 Paludibacter sp.
AAGCAATATCAGTGTTGCGGTCAACTGGTATGAATATACAGGATATTCGTTTAGAAAATCAATGCAAATTGTATTGGTATGTTTCAGATATTAACCAATTAAAGTTATTTTAATATGGAAACGAAACAACGATACAGTAAGCCGGCTGCAGTTAAGCAGCTTGAAATAATGGCTCTCAATGAAAAAGCTAAGAAGTTCAAAAGCATACCTGCAGAACTATTGGTAAAACCCGATTTTAAAGACAATACAGCCAATAGTCTGACTAAATGTATAACTACCTACTTACAGCTAAAAGGATGGCAGGCCGAACGGATAAGCACCACCGGCAGACCTATTGACCGAACACAAACTTATACGGATGTTGTAGGTATAACTCGCACTATTGGCAGGATTGAATGGATTAAGGGAACTGCAACCAATGGAAGTGCAGACATTTCCGCAACTATCAAAGGTCGAAGCGTGAAAATTGAAGTTAAGATTGGAAATGATAGACAATCACAGGCACAAAAAGACTATCAAAAGTCGATCGAAATTGCAGGCGGTCTTTATTATATTGCTAAAGATTTGACTACATTTGTACAATGGTACTCTAATACTTTTGAGCTATGACAAACGATAGATATTTTCAATTTCCTTTGTTTCTTTTGCGTGAATTAATGATAGATAAGAATAAGGCACTAAACGACATTATCAGATACGGTCTTTATTCCTTTGCTGAAAAGATTAATCCGGATTTGAATGAAGTTATAAGGCAATTAATGTACTGTTATTACCGAAATAGAGCCGATTTGCCGAACGATTTAATAGATTTGATTGAAAGCTATATTGATACAGAAAAATTGCTTACAGATGAAGACTACAACGGCTTTAATGGTACGGAATTTAATCCGGAATTTGAAACCGAACAACTAACAGAAATTTTTCAATCAGATAGTGAGTTTGAAGCAATGGCAATAGAATTTTACAAAATCCGGCAGGCTTATTCTTTTATGAGTATTACAGGCAATTATCAAAACTGTTTATCAGTTGGCCGACAGATACAAGCGAACATACAAAAGGGCGAGCCGATGCCAATGATTAATAAAAGTCAGTTATTTGAATATAGAGATGAAGACAAAACAGAATTTGAGTTGATGCAATTTGCTGTAAACATTGCTATCCGGTCGATAATAGGAGAAAAAACTCACTCAAAGACTAACAAAGAAATGATACTTTGTAGAGCGTTTGGATATAAAACAAAAAATCATTTGCCCGAAACAATGCCGCATATTTTTCGCAAATACTTAAACCGTTATCACATTGATAAGGTACTACAAAAAATTGAAATTGGAAATTGGAACTTAATTTTTTATGCCAATAATATGCGAGGGATGTATATTGGTTTTAAAAGCAAAATTTCACTTGAAAAATTAATAGAAATAGCAGAAATGAAAAGAGAAAAAAAGAAATTAGAAGACTTGAAACAAGCTAAAAAAATAGCTCAAGAAAAAGTACTTAAAAAAATAGTACTGCAACGAACACAACAAAATTAAGGGGCTAAACAGGGGCTAAGCAGGGGCTTAAATTATTGAAATACAAAATAATATGTATTGTATAAATAAGGCTATCAAATTAGATGTACAGCAACGAACACAACAATAGTACTACAATTGCACAACAATAGTACTGCAGAACTACAACAGCTTAAATAATATTTTAATTAATATCTTAAATAAGGTCTTAATTAATATCTTAAATAATATCTTAATAAGCATACATTGATAAAAAAATCAATGCCTTTGTCAAAGATTTTTTTATTTTCAATTTACAAACAATAAAAATCTATAAAAATGGGATTACATAAAGGAGCGAAGCCGAACAACCCAACAGGGCGAAAAGTAGGCAGTAAAAATACAGCTACAACGGAATTAAAACAATGGGTAAAAACTTTATTAGAAAGCAACCAAACACAGTTTGAAGCCGATTTTTTAGAAGTTGATGCGCATCAACGATTACAGATAATGACAGCTTTATTAAAATACTCTATTCCTACTCTTCAAAGTGTTTCGATCGAAGCTCAAATACAAGCTGAATATGCCGAACTTGAAAAACTATTGCAGACAGCACCATCCGAAGCAATAGACAAAATTACTGAACGTATTATATCACTTAAAAATCAAAGCAATGAAACCGAAAATTGATAATATCTTAAACTTTGCTTTTAATAAAGAAAATCATTTGTTTTATTGGGTAATGTACGAAATACAAAATAATGAGATTAAAATAATTGATGCCTTATACGTTCCCGACATTACAGAAAATATGTATTGTAATAAAGAAGATGCACCGGCTTATAATCAAAAAGCAGAAAATGCCTTTTCACAGTACAAAAATAAATTTGAAGACATGGAAAACGCAAATACCGAAACGTTAATTTCTATTGCAAACCACTTATACAAAAATCAGAGTAATGAATAATAAACTAAAATCCGAAAAAGTCAAAGACATATTAAACTTTGTACA
>JBAWXD010000373.1:0-2499 GCA_037144275.1 Paludibacter sp.
AGTTACTAAAGGTATAACTACTTTTACTATTATTTTCTGAATTAATTTGTGCAGTTCTTGATACACTATAAATGGAGCTACTTGTTACTACATACTTGACATAGTACTCATCAGTAATATTATTAGTAGTATTATCAACATTACTGTTAGGCACTTCTTTTTCACAGCCAAAATTGATAATTCCAAGAGTAATAATAAATGTCCAAATAAATTTCTTTTGCCACCATTGGGAACTAAATTTGGACTGTCCAAAATCCTGTTTTTTTTGAATATTCATAATTTTAGTTTTTTCAATTTATTTTCTTCCTATCTGTTTCTTCTTTCAAAAGGTATTAGTCTGTAATAAATCCCATATAATTCAGTTTCTCAAAAAGCAAGTCTTTCTCTAAATCCAAATTTACACAGTAAATAATAATACTACGAACAAAACTTTGAAGTATTTCTAGACTTTCTTTTATGTCTTCATCTTTTAATACTTTTTGACCATGTACAATTTGACTTCTTAAATTGTATAATTTTTTACATTGTTTGTAATATGTTGCGAATTCCTCTTTGTTTGTCGATAAAATGATTGCTATATGTCGCGAGATTGTATGACTAATTTGGTCTTTTCCTGAGTTGAAAATACATTCCAAACTAATCATTAAATTTAAAAATTTAGCTTTCAAATCAGTGAAGCTATATGTTAAGTTGAAATATATTAGTGAATTACGAATATACTCTCTTTTAAATAGGTTTTGACTGAATATTAAACTAGCTCTTTCAGATAGGTCACTATTTATGGCATACAATTCCCCAAAAGGTAATGGATTCATTAAATGTTGTTGATTAATACATTCTCTCGTTTCTCTAATCATTTGAAATCCTGCAAATGAACCAATGTCACCTTTTCCTAATAATCTTAATTTAGTAATCCATTCGTCCTCTTTTTTATGTAGATTCACTAAATAACTCATAAGTTTAATATGCCCATCTCCAGAGTTGTCGACTGTGCTGAGAAAATTATTTTGTTTTTCTTTTATGAACACTAGACAGCCATAAATAGACAAATCTCTCCCTAATGGACCACTATATATGTCAGAAATAATGCTCTGTATTGTTATGTTTCCATTATTTAATGTTCTTGGTTTGAAAAAGTCTAGAAAGTCAGAAATTATCAAAGTCGTGTCTACAATAACGAATTCTAATCCATAGTTAGAAATTATTGGATTCAAGACTTGTATACTACTGTCCACATTTTTCAATACAATATAATTTTCTATTTCAGGCATTTATTGGTTTAAATTCTATTATTGTTTCTACTATTACTGTCTTAAAATTGAAGTCAAAGTGTTGATTGCTAGTCGTATTATTTTTTTTACACTTGCCCATAACGCCCGAGGCTATGGGATTTTGGCGGTCTGCGGGCGTATTTCCTGTCGTGAAACGACAAAGGAAATGCGGGCGCAAAGACTGCTAAAAGCACGTCAACCCGCCAAAACACATAGGCGTGTGTTAGGTGTTAGGCGTTTAGTTTAATTTTTTTGTTCTTCCTTCTTGTTATAAAATGAGCGAAAATAAAATGAAAGTCAGTAGGACAAGTAAAAGTCCTATTGCAATTCTTTTCTGTCTAGTCTTAGGAGAAATTTTTTGTCTTTTTTTACTGTCTTTTTGCCTTCTTCCGTAATCGTAGGATTCTTTCTTTATTTCATCAAAAATTGAATTCACGATTTCAAGGTCTTTCTCGAAAAATGAATAAGCAACATACGAAATTCGTATCGAGGTATCGTTCTTTATGTAATGTATTTTTCTTTTGTCAAGTTCTCTTTCGAATTTAAGTGTGTCTAATGAACTGGGATCAAAAAAATATCTATAATTAGAAACTGCTTGATTGTCTTCGGTTTCTTCTTCTTTTTTTTTCTGTTCTTGAATCATATTGCTTTCTTGTCAAGGAGTAAAAGCTATTATTTTAGCTGATACTGTTCATCGTTTTATTTGTTACTTCAGAGTCTTCTATATGCAAAAGTTTGTACTTCCATTTTCTAAACCTTGTTGCGCTATTTTTTTTACGCTTACACCTAACGACCGAGGCTATGAGAAGTGGCTACATTGCGGGCAACTTTCCTGTCGTACTTGCATACTGTTCATGCGGGCAAATAAACCTCGAAAACGCAGTATTGTAGCCATTTTTCATAGGCGTGTGTTACCAAATCGTGCATTGGTTGTATAGACTTGGTTTTGTTTGTTTCTTTCTGGTTTTCAATCTTTTACCTCAAGCTTGTTTAGTTCTCTGTCGAGGCAGTAAGAACTGATAAGATTTTACTTTTTCAAGTTTTCATTCAGCACTTTAACTAGTTCATAAACAAGTGTCACTGGATTTTGCTTGTGGTATTGCAGTTCCTGTTTTGCCAAAAACAGTTTCTCTGCTCTGTTTATTGCTTCTTTTTGGTCTGCTCGTGGGTCAACTTGCAAGCGTTTATAGTTTTCTGTACAGAATTTCCATTTTTTGCCAACTTTCTC
>JBAWXD010000374.1:0-2472 GCA_037144275.1 Paludibacter sp.
ATCAAATCGTATGCTACCAATAGTTTTGGAACTGCTTATGGAAATCAAATAACAGTTTCTACTGCCTTGCCAGCAGTTACAACATATACAGTTTCAGCAATTACAACAACTTCTGCAAGTTGTGGCGGAAATGTAAGTTTGACTAATGGGGCATCTGCCGTAACTGCTCGTGGTGTTTGCTGGAGTACAAATCAAAATCCAACTATTGATGATAATCACACAACTGATGGTACAGGAACAGGTGTATATTCGAGTGCAATTACCGGAATTACAGCTGAAACAATTTATTATTTACGTGCGTATGCTATAAATGATGTTGGTACAGCATATGGTTCTCAGGTGAGCTTCTCAACGAAACTACCAACTATAATTACCTCAGTCATTTCAAATATTACATCCTCGACTGCTAAATGTGGTGGAAACATCACTGATATGGGTGGCGCTTCTGTTACAAGTAAAGGAGTTTGTTGGAGTACAAGTCCAGGTCCTACCATTGCATTAAGTACAAAAACTTCCAACGGAACAGGCATTGGTGTGTTTTCAAGTTCCCTAACTGGATTAATGGTTGGAAATACATACTATGTGCGTGCATTTGCGACAAATAGTATTGGTACAGTTTATGGTTCTGAAATTATTTTTTCAAATAATTTACCGATTGTTACAACAAATGATATTTCTAATATCACGGAAACTACAGCAACTTGTGGAGGAAACGTTACTGAAAGTGGAAGTACAGATTTAATAGCACAAGGTATTTGTTGGGGTACTACTATAAATCCAACTCTTGCTAATAATTATACAACCGAAGGTATAGGCGTTGGAACATTTATAAGTTCAATTTCTGCGCTCATTTCTAATCAGACCTATTATATTCGAGCTTATGCAACAAATAGTATTGGTACTAATTACGGTAATCAAATTACTTTCACAACAATTCCTATAATTAAAACAAGAACAATTTCAAATATTTCAGCTACAGCCGCATTAAGTGGTGGAAATATTACTTCAACTGGCGGAGCAAATATTTCTTCAAGGGGAGTATGCTGGAGCACTCAAACAACACCAACAATAAATAACAATAAAACTACAGATGGTACTGGTATAGGTTTATTCTCAAGTTCAATATTCGGTTTATTAAGTGGTACCGATTATCATGTAAGGTCATATGCTGTTAATGAAACTGCTACTGTTTATGGATCAGAAATAAATTTTACAACCCTCTGTGATATAACAACAAATAATATTACTGAAATTACAAATACAACAGCGATTTGTGGTGGAGAAGCTTTCTCTAATGGAGGTTCTGCTATTTTAGTTCGAGGTGTATGTTGGAGTACAACTCCTGATCCAACAATATTAAATAATATCACTTCAAATGATACAGGAACAGGTAAATTTAACAGCCAATTGTCTGGCTTAACAAATGGAACCACTTATTATGTTAGAGCATATGTAACTAACAGTTCTGGAACTAATTATGGAAATACGATCACTTTTACAACTCTTCCTAATGTAACTACAAATGCTATTTCATCAATAACTGGATCAACAGCTTTGTGCGGTGGCAGTGTTAGCTCCAAAGGGGGTGCTACAGTGTTAGCAAGGGGCGTTTGTTGGAGTACGAACCAAGCTCCAACTGTAAACGACTCTAAAACTATTGATGGGTCAGGAGCTGGAACATTTACTAGTTTGTTAACAGGTTTATTAAGTGAAACTAAGTATTATGCAAGGTCATACGCTACTAATGTAAGTGGCACAAATTATGGAACAGAGGTGAGTTTTACTACAATGAATAAAAACAATCTTCTTGTAAATCCAAGTTTTGAAGATTGGTCAAATGGAACAGCACCTGATGGTTGGATACTTGGAACACAAATGGGTGTTACTCTCAATCCAAGTACATCAATTTTTAATGATAATACCAAATCACTACAAGTTGTTAGCTCATCAACGGGATCAACTTTCAATGTTTCACAAATTGTGCCTATTACCCCAGGTAAAACATACACTATAAAAATGAATTATTTTATTGAATCTGGAGATGGTACTGATGCAAGAATTTGGTCTGATTGGGTTAATGTTGTTTCAGGAGCAATAACAGCATATGCAACACTATCACATTCTGATTCAATATTAGTTTTTGGACCTGGAGGGAATAATAGTTATTTTCCTGATGTTAAGGGCGTATGGAATACTTACTCGTGTGAAATAACAGCACCTACTACAGGTTATAATTCATTTAATTTTCAATTTAGGACATATAGAGGTGCTATCGTTTATTGGGATAATCTGTATTTTGGAGAAAAAAGTGTTGGTTTGAATGCAATTATTGAAAAAAAATCAAATATCTCATTATTTACAAAAACAAAAAGTTTTACTAATGTTGATAATTCAAATACAGATGTAAAATCCCCGTTGGGTTTGAAAGTTGAATCAAATAAGTAAAATTCATTAGATGTATCGTGTGATATT
>JBAWXD010000375.1:0-2468 GCA_037144275.1 Paludibacter sp.
GAAGCATCTGCCGAACCACCACCCAACCCAGCTCCAAAAGGAATCTGTTTTATTAAAGAAATATCTATGGCAGGAAACTGATATTCAGACCGCAACAATCGATAAGCTTTGATAATTAAATTATTTTCCGGATCACTATCAATCGTTATGCCCGAGGAAGAAAAGCTATAATCTGTACAAGTCTCGGAAGGAACTACTTCAAGCACGTCAGATAGTCCAATTGGATAGAAAACAGTTTCGATATTATGATATCCATCGGGGCGTTTTTCAACAACATTTAGCCCGAGATTTATTTTAGCATTTGGAAAAGTAAGCATTTGAAAGAGTTTACAATTTGGCCATTTATAATTTACAATTCTCAGGACAGTATTCACTTTTAAATCAATAATTTTGATTTCAAAAGTAATATTTTTTCTTCAAATAAGAAACAAGAAAGTTATCAACAAACTGTTGAAAAATTTAATATGAAAATTACAAAAATCTTTAGTACTTTTGAAACCCGCAAAATTGTAAATTGTAAATCCGTAAATTGTACTTATAAAAATGGCCGAAAAACGTAATTTTTCCAAAAAACCGACCACTCCTGCTCCTATTCCTGCAAATGAATATGGAAAATTACCACCTCAGGCTCCTGAACTCGAAGAAGCAGTATTGGGTGCAATCATGATTGAAAAAGATGCATATTCTCTTATTTCAGAAATTTTGAAACCAGAATGTTTCTACAAAGTGGCACATCAGAAAATTTTTGAAGCGATAATGAATCTGGCTATGCAACAAGAGCCAGTCGATATGCACACAGTTACGGAGCAATTGCGTAAAAGTGGCACCATTGATGATGTGGGCGGTCCATATTATATCACCCTTCTTACAGCCAAAGTCTCGTCAGCAGCACACTTAGAATATCATGCACGAATAATTGTTCAGAAGTTTCTGGCACGAGAACTGATACGTATTTCTAGTGAAATACAAACCAAAGCATTTGATGACAAAACCGATGTGGATGATTTGATGCAGGAAGCTGAGGGTATGCTATTTGAAGTGTCTCAAAGGAATCTAAAAAAAGATGTAACTCAAATAAATCCTGTCATTGAAGAGGCTATTCATCGTATGCAATTGGCAGCCGAAAAACAAGGTGCTAGTGGTGTACCAACAGGTTTTCACGCACTCGACAAAATTACTTCAGGCTGGCAACGTTCTGATTTAATTATAATTGCAGCTCGTCCGGCTATGGGTAAAACCGCTTTTGTGCTTTCAATGGCAAAAAATATAGGTGTGGACTATAATCAGCCAGTGGCTATTTTTTCGCTCGAAATGTCGAACGTACAATTGGTTAACCGTTTGATAATGAATGTGTGCGAACTGGAAGGTGAAAAGATTAAAAATGGACAATTGGACAAAGAAGAATGGAATAAACTGGATAAAGACATTAAAGAGCTGATTGACGCTCCAATTTACATTGACGATACACCGAGTTTGTCGATTTTTGAACTCCGAAGTAAAGCCCGCCGACTGGTAAAGGAACATAAAGTGCAATGCCTGATTATTGACTATTTACAATTGATGAATGCCAGTGGAATGAGCTTCGGTAGCCGTGAACAGGAAGTAAGTATTATTTCCCGTTCGTTGAAAGGACTTGCCAAAGAATTAGACATTCCAATTATTGCGTTGTCGCAGTTGAACCGTGGTGTGGAAGGTCGCTCGGGACTTGAAGGCAAGCGACCACAGCTTTCCGACTTACGTGAATCAGGTGCCATCGAGCAGGATGCTGATATGGTGTGCTTTATTCACCGTCCAGAATACTATCATCTTACTGAAGATGCCCAGGGAAATTCATTGGTGGGGATTGCCGAAATTATTGTGGCAAAACACCGTAATGGAGCTACCGGTGATGTACAATTGAAATTTAAAAATACCTATGCTAAATTCCTTAACAAAGATGATTTTGATAAGGATGATAATCCATTTTCAAGTGGTGGTTATAAAGTGATTTCCTCTAAAATGAATGAAGGAGATTCGAATTTCTACGGTGCAGGTGATCTGAAAACACCACCTAATCCGTTTGGTGGAGGTGGAAATAATGCTGATGTTCCGTTTTAATAAATTATTAGTGCTTAGAATGCGGAGTTATGAATAAATATACACCTCAAATTATGATTTGATTCAATAATTTGCGGTTTTTATATGCTCTGTGTCCTGTGCGATTAATAGGGGAATGTCGGCAAATTAGAATAATCCTTCGCATACCGCAGATGCTGATCAATATAATTTTCGTCGTACGACACTTTTACATCAGTAATATTGCCTGATTCAGCCTTTAGCAATGAGTAAACCGGATTTACAAAACCCCGATAAGGAGCAAGATTCAGCTTTTTAAATCGGTCAAGTACTTCAACATGAAGTTTTTGATCAACTTGTACACCATAGGTTTCAACCAGTTTCTTTCCAGCTTGAAAATCTCCGGTTGATTT
>JBAWXD010000376.1:0-2466 GCA_037144275.1 Paludibacter sp.
AGAGCCTTGCCTTTAGCTTCGACATAGCGAAAGACGCTATGCCGAACACAAGCACCTTTTTACGCTATGCCGAACATGAACCTTTTTACGCTACGCCAAACTGAGCTGTTCTATCATATTCAAGAGGATCATTATGACTAAAAACTGTATTTAATCCACCATTATCATTAATATAAGAAATTACGGCATTCATTAGTTGTATATAGTTAAATCCTGATGCATAGTTTGTTGGTGTAATTAATGATTGCTTTATATTTACAACCATAAAGTCTCCAAGCATAAGCAATTGATTAAATGATGACTCGGCGTAAAATCGGGTTACATTTCCATTATAATCATAGTTAGTTCTGATATCTGTATCAAAAATCTTTTGAAAATATGTAGGTGGATATACATTTATGCTGTTATCAGTATCAGGCATCCAATATGTACTTTGATTTGTGTATTTAGCTACCGTGTCAGCAGGAGTCTGGTCGTAAATAATATTTATAAAGATTGCTAAAGATCTATAAGTACCTCTCGGTGTACATTTATAGCCATCACTACTTTTTATTGTATTGGCATTGTTGTTATATGCCATTGGGAAATGATAAGTTATGTAATTACTCTGTGAGTAAGTATCAATGTAAATCCCACAAAAAAACAGAAAAATATATAGGCATTTAGTTTTCATAATGCTTAAATTTAGAGTATTAATTTTCGTACTATATAATCATTTGTTTTTAGATCACATATTTTAATAAGATATATTCCTTTTGAATATTTCGATATTGAATGACTACATACATTTCCAACTACATTGAAATTGTCAACTATTCTTCCAGTATTATCAATCACTTGAATCTTCAAATCATTTTCTGTTGAAGAGTAGATAGTCATTTTATTCTCAGTGTCATTCTTTAAAATGCGAATGTCTTGAAAACTTGGGTTCTTAACCTCACCCCACGTGCCTTCAAAATAACAATTATTTGCTGAGGAGAATATTGATTTTCCATTTCCATATTTACAGAGAAGCAAGAAACTGTAAGGGTTTTCAAAGCCATAATTAGTACCAATTCCTTCGATAAATTTAATTTTCTCATAAGTTGCACTAAACCAATTGAAGTGTTCTCGGTCAAGTTCAATTATTTTTCGATTATTCTCATAATATATTGCAGTCACTTTATTGTAAATAAATGAGTCTGAAGATATTGAATTAATTATTGGTATTGAATCCCCAACTTTTAATGACATATTCATTACTAATATTTCAGGATTACTAATATCTTTAGCATTTCTATATAGCCACAATTTGCCATTAATTGAATCCTCTCGAAGATATCCAATAATATTATCTTTATTTGGAGCTAATTTTTGAGACTGATTATGTAAAATATCTTTGTACAGAACTTTATATAATTTCTCATTAATTGTTATTGTGTCTGAAGTACAATAATATGCATTCGTCCAACCCATTTCAATAGATAACTGAAAAACATTCCATCGTGTAGTATCTGATGCAAAAACACTCTTGTAGCTTTGAGAGTAAATTGCATGCCCATTAGAGAAAAATAACATGAGAATAAATAATGATTTAAAAAATCTTTTTGGTAATACACTTATTGTTTTCATAACGTTGAATTTATTTAGTTAATATCATTCGTTTTGTGTCTATGACTTTGCCATCGGCTATCAAAGCGTAAAGATACATACCTGCGTTAAATTCTGAGCCATTTATGATAATATTTTTCTTGCCTCTATCTGAAATATTGTAACTTTTGAGTTGAACCCCATTCATATCGTACACATAAATGGCAGCCGTACCAGTGGTCGTTGGTAAATAAAAACCTATTGTTGTAGATTGATTAAAGGGGTTTGGTGTATTTTGATCCAACACAGGGTAGGTTAAGGTGTTAGTTTCAGTAAGCCCGGTTGTTATAATGGCATCTACTTTCTTGGGACCAGAGTTTGTTGGAGCAACTATACTCATCAAATAATCTATTTGTTTGGCTTGAGCATCAAGCTGAGCTTTCTGATCACGGAGCGCATCAACCAATATCGGTATCATGCCAATATAATCCACACTAAAAATACCTGCACTATCTTTGTATACCAAATCGGGAAAGGTTTTTTGTACATCCTGAGCCAGAAAGCCATAATGGATTCTGCCTGAAGTATCAGGTTTTGGTATGAATTGAGGTTTTTTTGTATCGGTACTGTCTGTTCCAGTATTTGTTTTAGTTTTTTGTGCTACCACAGGCATTTTATAATTATAGGTAACAGTCCGTAATTGTTTGAGCAAATTAAATGAATTTGACAAGTCTTTTACATTGTCTTTAAGTCGTTCGTCGGAAGTTAACACCACACTTCCATTTACTTTAATTTGTTGACTCTGTCCGGCAGTTCCTACTTCTAATGCACAACCCGGATTATTATTAAATATACCAACACATCCATTTGCCCGTATTGAAAAATAAGCTCCATCAG
>JBAWXD010000377.1:0-2463 GCA_037144275.1 Paludibacter sp.
CAAATGAATTAATCTCTGATTTTATTGAGTAATCTGTTTAACTCTTGTACTTCCTGGTCGGTGAGCTTATGAAGAATAGCATCTACCTGATTTTCACAATCCAGCATTTCGTCTAAAAGTCTAAGACCTTTATCAGTTATCAAAACATCCTTTTGTCTACGGTCAATATTGTTTTCTTTTCGGTCAATCATTCCTTTTTCAAACAGTTTATCCACCAACCGACTGACGTCAGAGCTCTTGTCGAGCATTCGCTCTTTCAAGAAACCAATTGAAGATGGACCATCTGTTCGAAAACCACGCAACACCCTGAGTATATTGTATTGTGGCTCAGTTAAACCATGCGTTTTTAAGGTTTGCAAAAAGTTATAACTCAGTTGCTTCACCGTAAAAGTCAGATTGATTAATCCTTTGTGGCGTTCGTTACGAAAACGACCTTTTATTTCATCTTCAATTTGCATTCTATCGATTAATTAAAGTTTTATAAACTCAGGATTGCGTAATGCACCTGTAATCCAAACCAATATCAAAATAACTGCTGGCATTGTAATGGGCAATCCACCAGTCATGTGAATGATAATTGCACCTCCTAAATAAGAACTTAATAGCACTGTTCCAAGTTTATTGGTTTTAGGTATTAAAAATAATAAGGCTGAAACGATTTCACCAATAGCAATAATAATACGCCAATCGGCCAGTTTCATTTGTGCCATTTGTTCCGGATGCATTAATTTGCCCGAAGCACTAAATAGAAACAATGCAGTTAATAACCCTGAAATGACCCAAGCACTGATTTGGCTTGCTTTACTGATTTCTGAACTCATAAATTTTGTTGAATTAGTTAGTAAATAATAATTGTTTGTTTAAACTATATATGTTACAACATATATTAGTTGAAATTGTTCAACTATTGCTTATTAAAATTGTAAAAAAGTAAATTTGACGAAGTAATTGTTTCTTTTATCTTTAATATTTCGATTATATAAGCTATTAGTATTAGTTTTACACATTAATACTTCGAATTTTCATTAAATGATATTAGGTATAGTATGAAAAAACTACTGTTTCAATTTCTGTTTATATTATTATCACTGATACAACCTTTTGCTCAGGGTTATTTGCATCGTAATGGCACTAGCATTATAGATGGCAATAACAAAGAATTTATTTTGCACGGTGTGGGAATTGGTGGCTGGATGCTGCAGGAAGGATATATGTTTGGCAATAACGGAAATTACTATACACAGCATGCTCTCAAAGCTAAACTGGCTAACTTAATAGGCAACACTGAGGTGGAGAAATTTTATACTAACTGGCATAATAATTTTGTTCGTCAACGGGATATTGATTCATTAGCAAGCTGGGGTTTTAATTCTATACGGGTTCCAATGCATTATAATCTGTTCCTACGATGTTTCGCCTCCGATCCTCAGAATGATGAGGGTTTCCGCTTGATTGACAGCCTGCTAAGATGGTCAACTCCAAACAAAGTGTACCTGATACTCGATATGCATGCCACTCCCGGCGGTCAGGGCGATGATACGGGCATTGCCGATCGTGATGCTACAAAACCCTATTTATGGACCAGTACGGCCAATCAGGATACTTTGGTGCAAATCTGGAAAAATATAGCGACCCGGTATGCAAGCCAAACTTTTATAGGTGGGTATGACTTAATTAACGAAACCAATTATGCAGCTATGCAGCCAACAAATCAGCTTCTGCATGATTTATTTGTCCGAATCACAACTGGTATCCGTTCTGTGGATACTAACCATATTATCTATATCGAAGGTAACAACTGGGCAGGTGACTTTACGGGTCTCACGCCGGCCTGGGATGAGAACATGGCTTACAGTTTTCATAAATACTGGAATGCTACCGATCAAAATTCAATTCAATGGATGCTTGATTTACGGACTTCGACCAATAGACCAATCTGGCTTGGCGAAATGGGTGAGAATGGGAATGCTTGGTTTACTGCCTCCGTAAAACTGGCGGAAGCCAATAAAATAGGCTATGCCAACTGGCCCTATAAAACCTATGACCGGATACAAAGCCCTGTCGCCATTAAACCCTCGGCTAACTGGCAGAAAGTACTCAATTATGTCAATAATGATGTAGCACTATCGGCTGCCGATTGCATTAGTTACCTGAAACAAATGACGGATGGCTTATTACTCGAAAATTGCCGGGTAAATAAAGATGTGATTGATGCCTGGACACGTCAGCCTTTCGACATTAGCACGAAACCTTATACAACAAATATGTTACCCGGAATAGTATTTGCTGCTAATTACGATTTGGGAACACAAGGAATTGCTTATAATGACAATGTTTATCAGGCACTTAGTCAATCGGGGGCAGCATGGAATACGGGCAATGTATACCGGAACGATGGTGTGGATATTGAAGTAAATACAGACATTGCTCCTTACAATATGGGATATGACGTGGGTTGGATTG
>JBAWXD010000378.1:0-2451 GCA_037144275.1 Paludibacter sp.
ACAATTTCACGAATCTCTTCCGGTAAAATCAACGCACGTTTTTCAACCACAATAAAATCACGGATAATATTGATTTTTGCATTGGGACATATCAAAGCTATTTTATTGGTTTCATCTTCCTCCAATGCACGTTCCGAAATTTTGATTAATCCTTTTGATCCAATTTTTGCACTGTCTAAATTATTAGCTAATGTTATCTGATTAAGCGTCTTATCCAAATGGAGAATGGAAACCACCTGGAATAATTTGTCTGCCGGAATATGATCTATCACCGTTCCGTTTTTAAGTGCCGCTACTTTTAATTCTTTTCCCATTGTTACAAATTTCACGAATGAATACTAATTACACGAATTTATTCTATTCCCCTTTTGGGAGATTTAAGGGGCCAATACTTTACTCACAATAGCTTGCCTTACATATAATCCATTTTGTGCTTGTCGGAAATAATATGCTTTTTCGTTGTTATCAACATCAGGGTCAATTTCGTTAACACGTGGTAGTGGGTGCAAAATCCGAAGGTTCGGTTTCGAATTTGACAACATATCATTTTTCAGTGTATAAACGTTTTTTACGCGCTCATATTCCATTAAATCCTGAAACCGCTCTTTCTGAACGCGCGTCATATAAAGTATATCGGCATCATTGAAATTATCCGTTAGCTCATTTTCTTCTGTGAAGGAAATGTTATTTTTTTTACAGAAAACCTTGTATTCGTCAGGCATTTTAAGTTCATCAGGAGCAATAAATTTAAAGCTTGGATTGAAATGCGACATGGCCATAATGAGCGAATGAACTGTGCGACCATATTTTAAATCTCCAACCAGACAAATGGTCAGATTTTCGAGTGTTCCCTGTGTTTTCAGAATGGAATACAAGTCGAGCAAAGTTTGTGACGGATGCTGATTCGCCCCGTCTCCGGCGTTAATAATAGGCACGGGTGAAACTTCGGCAGCATAGCGTGCAGCTCCTTCGAGTGGGTGACGCATCACGATAGCATCGGCATAACAACTTACCATGTGAATCGTGTCGTTCAGCGTTTCACCTTTCGACGAACTGCTAGTTGCCGCATCTGAAAAACCAATAATGGAACCGCCCAACCGAATTACAGCCGTTTCAAAACTTAAGCGTGTACGGGTAGAAGGTTCGAAAAATAAGGTGGCAATCACTTTACCATCCAGGGTTTTACGGTTTGGATTGGCTTCAAATTCAGCTGCCGAATCGAGAATTGACAATATCTCGTCCTTGCTATAATCAGAAATAGACACTAAACAGTTATTGCTCATAAGATGACCTCAAACCCTTAAACGGGCTTTAGTTAGTTTATATTTTTATTTTATATGCTTTAATTTCAAATATTCTTGTTCTCTTTTAAAGATTTAGAATAAGAAAAAAAACCAACACAAATCTGCACAGATTTATATTGGTTTTGAATTTCTAAGGGGCAACTTTTCCTTGCAACTATTTTGCTGTGAGCTGCTTTCTTCGAAAAAATATTTACAGTTTCTCGTTCTCATTTTTCGACCGCAAAGATAGTCGTTTTATTTGAAATATTGAAATGAAAAATGCGCCTTTCTTTTTAATTTTCTGGATTTATCACACAATTAATTTTTCTAAGTTTTTTCACCATGTTTTCAACCTTGGTTTTGCTCGTTGAAAAACTGATTAGACATTCGTTGTCGAATGACTGATCTGTTATTTGAGCATCAGAATCTTTAATAATCTTCATTACTTCGTTCATTTGCAGGTAATCAAATTTTATTTGAATATTTTCTTCAACATTTTTTTCCAAAATTTCAGTCTGATTGAGTGCATTTGCCGCCGCTTCTTTGTAGGCGACCACTAAACCACCTGTACCCAGCAAAACTCCACCAAAATAACGTACTACAATTACCAGCACATTAGTCAAATCACGTGAATTTATTTGACCAAGTATTGGTCGACCTGCTGTTCCCGATGGTTCTCCATCATCATTGGCACGAAATTCAGACCGTTCAGTCCCTAACATCCATGCATAACAAATGTGTCGTGCATCAAAATAAAGTTTCCGAAAATCTTTTAATATTTCTTTTATTTCGTCGGTTGTACTTACCGGAATTGCAAACGACAGAAATTTGCTTCCTTTCTCTTTGTAAATTCCTTCCCCGGTTGAAGTTATGGTTTTAAATGTATTGGACATTTGTAATTTTTGAGATAAAAATCAGTAGCAAAATTACAATAATTGTGTCAAATATCTCGTATTTGTTTTTTATTGTAGATATAACGATTTTAATTTGATTTTTTATTTGCCTGCCTGCGGGCCTGAATGGTGATAAAATCGATTTTTTTTGTCAACCTTAATGAAAGGGCATATCCAAATGACATTTGTATGCCGTTGTAATATTTATATAATGGTATATCTCCAAAAGCCGAAAGATACCAGTTATATTTGAATGAATAAGTTAACTGTGGTGT
>JBAWXD010000379.1:0-2444 GCA_037144275.1 Paludibacter sp.
ATCTTTAAGATAAGAGACTTTTGCCAGGCTATCAACTCGTGAAAGTTCCAATTTAGAAACTCTTATTTGTTCCGAAAGTTGGTTTCTTGTGTTGATGAAATGGGTTTTTAACATTTCATTGTTATTGAAATAATTCAAAACTGCTTTTTCAATTATCGGAACCTGATTTGGTTTTTTCGTTAATAATTTCATGTACACCCGGTCACGCATTTTTACATACATAGTGTCTTTTTGTGAGTAATTATCTTTGTAATCAACCGCCACCGCCACATGATCCTTTATATACTCAATTACAAAATATGAATGAAAACTAACGATATTCTTAACGACACTGTCGGGCAATGATAGTTTTGTTGCAAATGATGTAAGTTTGTTTTCAGAGGAAGAGTTTTCCAATTGTTTGCTTATTTCTCTAACGGTTTGAGCATCGCTGCCATATAAAATAGCTAATGCCTCAGCTTTATAAACCTTTGCTTCTGGTCGGGTTAAATAAATACTTGTTGAAAGGCAGATTACACTTACAACTATCGTGATAAACAAGTGCCTGTAAAGTAATTGAATAAGCTGTCCAATAATATGTACAGCTTTAATGAAGATATTTTTTACCCAATTAATAAGGAGTACAATAAGCTGTAACAGGTTAATCTCTTTGTTGTCATTCTCTTTCATATTGTTTTCTTTTATAATGAATTATATTATTATTTGATTTTCTTTTTGTTGATCATTATCACTCTCTTGTAAATATTCTAAGGAATCATTATCTTCATCCTCCGGCCACAATTCAACTGGTTTTTGTGGTTCTTTATTCCTTAGCCAAACTGACAATACTGTACCTGTAAATCCTCCTGCCAAATGTCCTTCCCATGAAATCGGGTCGTGGAGTTGCCAGGGGAAAATATGCCACACCATGCTGCCGTAAATAAAGGCAACAATAAGTGAAATAGCAATCAAAGGTACATATTTTCTGATTAATCCACTAAAAAACAAGAAAAATGCCAGTGAATAAATCAATCCACTTGCACCTATATGCCAACTTTCTCTTCCGATTACCCAGAGTATTAATCCACTGAAAATATAAGAAATAACTAATACTTTGGGGGCAATTTGCCTGTAAAAATAGTAAAGAAAACTTCCCAGAACAAAAAATGATAAAACGTTATTTAAAAGATGACTCCAACTTGAATGTATAAAAATCATGCTGAAAATACCCCCGATATTTTCAAGCCTACGGGGATATACCCCTGCCGAATGAAAATCTAACTCCATCCCTTTTTCAAAGAAGAAAGTTATTATCATGAATAGCACGATGATAGCCGGAATAAAAACAGCATTAATAAATTGTCGTTTTTCTTTCGAATGATCCTGTAAAGCTTGCATTTTTATTGATGATTAAAAGCTGCAAATTTACAATTTCTTTAATAACTAAACGCAAAAATGATTTTAAAAGTATATTTTCAAGTAAAATATATGGACTAAATTCTATGTTCAAATCATGTTTTTATCTAATTGTCAATACATCAAAAGGTTAGAGTTTTATCGAATAAAAAAAATATTTCTTTTAATGAATATTTCACTAAAATTACTTTATTAATTAAAATATATTTTATATATTGCGGTCGATATAGAAAAAATCAACCATTTTTCACTGGAATATATGAGTTATCTAAATTTTGATAAAACCTTGCTTATAAATCTCGAGAAATCGCTTTCGAAAGAGATGATTCGAACTAACAGAGCAGGAGCGTATAACAGCACTACATTAATCGACTGTAATACACGTAAATATCATGGTCAGTTGGTGTTACCATTGCCAGATATAGATGATTCAAACCATGTTTTACTTTCTTCGCTTGATGAAACTGTTATACAGCATGGAGCTGAATTTAATCTCGGAATTCATAAATATGAGGGAAATAATTATAGTCCGAATGGTCATAAATACATACGACAATTTGATTGTGAAGTTATTTCCCGTACAATTTACAGGGTGGGTGGAGTTATTCTTTCAAAGGAACGCCTTCTTGTTTCATTTGAACCGCGAGTATTGATAAAATACACACTATTAGAAGCACATTCGCCAACAGTGCTTAGGTTTAAACCGTTTTTGGCCTTCCGTAGCGTTAATGAATTAATGCATGAAAATGGCGAAGCGGATACTACAAGTTATGAAATTCAGGATGGAATTCGTATGTGTTTATATAAGAAATATCCTTGTTTACACATGCAATTTTCAAAAAAAGTGACCTACAATCATCAACCGGATTGGTACAAAAATATAGAGTATTACAAAGAGGAAGAGCGGGGTTATACTTGTAGAGAGGATTAATTAGTTCCGGGTTATTTTGAAATTTCTATCAAGAAAGGTGAATCGGTTATATTCTCTGCCGGAATTACCGAAGTTTCTCCCAAAAAACTGAAAGCACTTTGGGATCAGGAACTTACCC
>JBAWXD010000380.1:0-2417 GCA_037144275.1 Paludibacter sp.
TCTTCTGGTTCTCCATAAGTTTGTTCATCAACCAAACGGTCAACCAATAATTCCAATTTAGTAACAAGGTTCTCCAGTTTTTCAAAACTACGGCTCACAGTATCACCATTATATGAATTGACTATCATATCAGTAGATAATTTCCCATCATTGTGTACCATACACTTTTTTAAGGAACTAAAACCAGGAGCAAGTCTGTTTAATACTTGTTCTAAAGCATGCTTCCTTAAATGCATATTTTTTTCAAATACATCACGTTTTGAATCCGTCAGATTTTCAATTTTAAAACCCAACTCCTCAATTTTCGCTTTCTGATATCCCTTTAATGCCTCCTCAACAAATCTAAATTGTTGTTCCAACGGTGGTAATAAAACTGGAATCTCTAACATATCCTTCATGCTAATTGTAGGAATTGTAATACCTGCCAAGCGTGAAGTAATATATTTTTTAGTACGTTCAGAATTGAGTTCGAGAATTAAATATGAAACATCAACTTTTGTGCTATCGACATTAAATGCTATGATATTATTATTAATATATATCGATTCATTTTCGAAAACAAAACAAAAAGTTGGCTTCAAAGCATTAATTTTCGAAAGTAGCATTACATTCGAGGTTATCTTTTGATATACAGAAGATATATTTGTTACTTTGAAGTCAGAGGATTTAATCTCAAAATTGAAAGGATCACTTTTCAAATCACTAATTTTCACATTTCGTCCATTCGAGTCCCCATTCCTATCACCCCGCACAACAGATGCTATTTCTGCTAACTTTACAAGAGAAAAGCCAACTGGGATTGTGATATTATCATTTCCTTCAGAGAAATAGCGATTAACCGAAAGATTATAATCATTTTCGATTATCTCCTTGGTAGACGCAAATCGTACAAATTGTGAATCATTATTTTCTATAGAAGTTAACAGTTTATCAGTTAATAATATATTGAATCTTCCTCGTTTTTCAAAAAAAGAAGTACCATCCACAAACTTAACGTTGCCACGTAATTTCTTATTTTTACTAAAGACAACAATGGAAGTTGAAATTACTGTGTTATATAAAAGGTTTGCAGGCAAACTAACCACTGTTTCAAGATAATCATTATCTACAGCAAATCTTCTTTCTTGTTCTGTTGCACCCCCTTTAAATAATACTCCTGTTGAAAATAAACCTATAAGTCTACCTTTTGGGGATAATCCTTCAATACCACGTGCAATAAAAAAGTCCTCTGAGTTGCAAGGTTTAGATCGTTCAATAAAGAACTCTTCATATTGTATTTGCATACCAAAAGGTGGAGTTGCTACAATAAGATCAAATAATGACTTGTTATAATCTGTTTCATGGTATTTTGCTTTCCAGTGTAAAATTGAATCCTGAAATTCATAGTTATCTGAACTAATTTTATTAGCTAACAAACGAAGAACACCAATAGCCCAGATTTCTTTATTTTGCTCTTGTGCAAAATAACCATTGGTCACGTTCATTTCAATACCGTAGGACGCTAAGCCCGCAAATGGATTATAAACTATACCCTTACCGGTATATCCACTTAGCTTTGAAATAACTTTTGTTATCTCCGCAGGTTGAATATGTGCTTTTGACTGATAACTTGAAAAAATTAGCAATAATAGTTCGTCAAATATTTTTGTGTAATACTTATCATACCATTCGGTTGAAATATCCATCAAAGAACAAACAATATCATAAAATGTGTTACTGTCTTTGTCGAAATAAGACAATTCTTCATTAAACACTTGTGTAAGTTCTCTTAAAATATCGTGATTTTCAATATCACCATACCAAACTTGATTTTCGATAAGTTTGTGTACATAATCATTTCTAAAAGAATGATGATTATAGTCGTTAAATATTTTATGACGGCACAAATGCAAAAGAAATATGAAAATACTTTTATCTACAAGTTGGGACATACCTAATCTGTTATAAGCATGCAAAATAATTGCTTTTCCTTCTGCGTAACTCATATTTTCTCTCATACCTTTTGATTTAAAAAATTAAACACCATTTTGATTTCGGAACAAAGGTCATAACCATCTGTGCATTGTATCTGCATAGTTATAAATTTATTTTGATTGTTTGTTCTGCTTTTGAAATCAATTTGTTTCTAAGCGTTAGTGGTTCAATGATTTTTACTCTATCTGATAATCCAAATAATAACGTTTCAAACTCATAATTAATGATTACTGAAAGCTCAATAATAACTTCATTATCAATCCTTTTTATTTTTTGAGAACCGTGTATTGGCTTACTTTCAACATAACCAGTTAAACTGTCATCCACTTGAAGAATTACTTTTTCGGGTTTCTTATCTCTTGGAATTGTAACACCAACAATATCTTCAAAATACTCGTCGAAATCAATTTCAACATTTTTTATGTATGTAGTCTGAGAATTAT
>JBAWXD010000381.1:0-2344 GCA_037144275.1 Paludibacter sp.
CTTTGACATCTCTTATTTTAATACAAAGATATAATTCTGCAAAGATATGAGCTCCGGCTTTCCATCAAATCATATTGGTTTTACTATTTGTAGCACGACTTTAAGTCGTACTACAAATAATAATGCAAGTGCTGGCACTGCTTTAAGACGCACTACCAATAATAAAGTAAGTGGGAGTGCGATTTAAGTCACACCCCCACTAATTGGCACTAAATAAAAAATAATTCAGCAATGAATTTTGAATCAGGCTCTAAATCAATGGTTGAATGATTAAAAGCTATACACTCATCTGATGACTTCAAGTCATCTTATGAGTAAACAATTAAAACTAAGATTTCATGAATTTTGAATCAGGAAATTTATATCATATCTACAATCAGGGCAATAACCGGCAGCAGCTCTTTTTTTCGCGTGAAAACTATCTTTTCTTCCTGAAAAAGATTAAGAAACATATTCTGCCACATGCCGATATACTTGCGTGGTGCTTAATGCCAAATCATTTTCATTTAATGATTTATGTGAAGGATGTAGAAATAGAAGTAAGCTCTGATAATAGTAATACTGATATTGGTAGTACGACTTTAAGTCGTGCTACCAATAATAACCCACCGACCAAAAATGAGCGAGCTGCATCTAAAAAGCAAAACTTAAATAAATCAATCGCAATATTATTAACCTCCTATACCCGTGCAATCAACATTCAGGAAAATAGAAGTGGTGCACTATTTAAACCGCACACCAAAGCCGAATGTCTTACCAGCATTCAAGGCATTACTCCTTCCTTTTTCGGTTCACAAATAAATGTTCGAATTCCTGAAAAAGAATATCCGCAGGTTTGTTTTAATTACATCCATCAAAATCCGGTGAATGCCAGGCTGGTAAAACGACCTGAAGAATGGGAGTTTTCTTCGTATCCTGATTATTTTGCCGGAAGAAACGGGAAACTAATCAATAAAATAAGGGCAGCCGAATTTGAATTAATTAAGAAATAGTTTTTATCTTTGTAGTGAAAAAATATCAGTTTATTCTTATTTTTAAAAATCAATACTATCACAAAAATCTTCAAGCTATGAGTGCAAAACAAATGTGTCAGAGTTGTGGCATGCCGCTCAGTAAAGACCCTAACGGAGGCGGAACAAATGCCGATGGCAGCAAAACTGAAAAGTATTGCAGCTATTGTTATCAGAATGGTGAATTTACTTTCAATGGTACAGTACAAGAGTTTCAGGAACATTGCCGTGCTAAAATGAAAGAAGGCGGGCATTCAGGCTTTATGGCCTGGCTCTTTTCACGCGGTTTGAAACGACTGGAACGCTGGAAATAATCAGCATCCGTTTTTTGTAATGATTAAAGGAGTGGGACTTAAAGTATCGCTCCCACTCTTTTTTATACTATACAAAGACTTCAGACAGAAAATTCATTATTATAGAACCCTCGCAAAAGGCATTTTTGAACTAAGTTATTTTTTTTATGCAATATTTGAAAATATATCTCATAAAAACTGAAAGAATGTGAAATATATTAGCTAATTTTGACATTTCTATTAATTTAAAACTGGAAAAACTAATTTTTGAAGAATAATTCATTAAGAATGTATTTGTTTGTTGATGAGGGTTTTAAGTGAGTCTTTTATTTCAGTATATAATCTTAAACTAAAATCACATGAAATCAAAAATTCTTTACAAAAAAACATGGATTTCTTTTGTAATTTTGATGACAGGAATTGCTTTGACTATTGCTGCCTCTGTTTACACCAAAAACAATCAGGAAACTGCATTAAAGAAAGAATTTCACTTAGTATGTAGTGATATAAAGACCATAATAAGCACTCGCCTTCATGCACATGCCTTACTTTTACGAAGTGGAGCATCGTATATTGAAGGATCTGAAAATGTAACAAGAGAAAAATGGCATATATATATTGAAAGTTTAAAAATAAGCAAGAATTTACCGGGAATTGAGGGAGTTGGTTTTGCAGAGATTATTAAAAAAGATCAGTTAAAAGAGCATATCCGTCAAATCAGAAAAGAAGGTTTTGCTGACTATTCAGTTCGTCCGGCAGGTGAAAGAGCCGTTTATACTTCCATCATTTATCTCGAACCCTTTGCAGGCAGAAACTTACGTGCTTTTGGTTTTGACATGTATTCCGAACCGGTACGTCGAAAAGCAATGGATCAGGCCTGCGATCAAAACCTTGCAGCACTTAGCGCTAAAGTTGTTTTGGTACAGGATAGCGATCAAAAAAAACAGATAGGTACATTGATGTACGTTCCGGTTTACGAGAAAGGAATGCCCATAAACACAATAGATGAACGTCGCGCTGCCATTCGGGGTTGGGTATATA
>JBAWXD010000382.1:0-2339 GCA_037144275.1 Paludibacter sp.
CATATCAATCACCTTTACAGAAAGTTCACTCATTTGTTCTATTATTTCAGCTGCTTTCAACGAATAATAAACCATACTACCTGTTGCAAATATTGTTATATCATTCCCCTCTTTTACCTGGATTGTCTTCCCAATTATAAATGGATAGTCCTCTGTATACACAATTGGGCAATTCATTGTACTTGTTAATCTAATATAAACTGGTGCTTTCAAATTTACTGCAGCAACAAGTGCTTTTGCTGCCTGACCTGCATCGGATGGTGAGATAACAGTCATACCAGGAATTGATCTCATTATCGAAATGTCTTCGATAGCATAATGTGTGTTACCAAAGAAAGTCAGTGCGAATCCAGCACCTAAACCAACAGCCACAACACCCGAATTCATATATCCAAGATATTGACGCATTTGCTCACAACTTCTCATTGAAATGAAAGCTGCCTGAGCTGTTACAATTGGTACTTTACCTTCACTTGACAGACCTGCAGCTACACCAATCAAATTCTGTTCGGCAATACCTAAATTAAAGAATCTTTCTGGGTATTGAGTTTTAAAGCGATCTAAACCAGCTGCTCTGGACATATCTGAAGAAAGTACAACTATATCAGAATCTACAATCAACAGGTCAAATAAGCCCAAACCAAATGTGGCTCCACTTTGACCCAATTTGGAATAAATCCTTGCATTAAGTTTATTTATTTCTATCATATTTGTTCAGATACAGCTAATTCATATTGACTCAATGATAGGACACCATGATGCCAATCTTTGTTGTTTTCCATAAAGGAAACACCTTTTCCCTTTACTGTACGGGCAATGATTGCATTTGGTTTTGTAGAAGATTTGGAATTGAATGAATTATATAAATCTTCAATATTATGCCCATTAACTTCATTAGTCGAAAAACCAAATGATGTAAATTTATCTGCTAAAGATAGCTGATTCATAATTTTTTTCTTATGTCCATCAGATTGTAAATCATTACAATCTACAATAACGGTCAAATTGGTGAGATTAAAATGTGCTGCCGACATTAATGATTCCCATACAAGACCTTCGTCACATTCACCATCTCCTAATAATACATAGACATGGTTATTAAGCCCTTCCATCTTATTAGATAAAGCAACACCAACTGCAAATGATAATCCTAAACTCAAACTTCCTCCTGAAAATTCAATTCCTTTCAATAGATTTCTTGATGCATGTGCATAATATGCTGATCCATTAACTTCAAATTGATCCAATTCCTCATTTGAAATATATCCCACTTGTTCAAGAGCAGTAAATAATGCTATTGCACAATGTCCTTTACTTACAATAAGCCTATCTCTGTTTTTATCTATAGGATTTGTCAGATTATAGTTGAGAATTGAACCATATAATGTCGAGAAAATTTCTACAGAAGATAATCCACCTCCAACATGAGCACCATTTTTTCCCACTCCATATGCCAATTCCAAGATACGTAAACGCATCTTGTGGGCAAATTCTTTCACATAATCGGCATTAAGCATATTCCCTACTTTTTTACAGTCCACCATCAACACGGAGTACCTGACCAGTCATGTAACTCGACAAGTCAGAGGCTAAAAACAAAACAGCCTCTGCAATATCATTTGGTACGCCCATTCGTTTTAAATTGGTCTGATTCACAGTTTCATCTATTACTTCCTGAGACATACTTTCAGCAACCATATCTGTGCTTGTAATACCTGGTGCAACAATATTCACTCGAATACCTTTGTCGCCAAGTTCTGCTGCCATTGCTTTTGAAGTACAAATTATAGCAGCTTTACTTGCGCCGTAGGCAGATCTTCCTGAATTTGCATCAATGGCTGCCGAAGATGCTATATTTACAATACTTCCGGATTTCTGTCTAACCATTAATTTCGAGATATACTGTGTGAAAAGCATTTGAGAAAAATAGTTAACCTTGAAAACTTCTTCAAACTTATCCATTGTTGTCATCTGAAATAATGCATTATATGTAATTCCGGCATTGTTTACGAGAACATCAACACTCTTCTTCTCCGACATTATTGTTTTTGCTCCGAGCTTGATTTGCTCATAATCCGACAAATCAAAATACACAGCTTTGATTTGAACACCATAAGTATTCATCAAATTATCTATAAAAGAATCAAATTCATCATTTTGTTTTCTTACACAAGCCCAAATATTCGCTCCGTTTTTAGCAAAAAGTTCCAAAATTGATTTTCCAATCCCTCTGTTACAGCCCGTAATTATAGCATTTTTATTTTTTAGCAACATTTTTATTAAGTTAACGCGTTGTGCGATTAGAAAATAGTTTAAAAATAATGGTTTAAAAAGTTGTG
>JBAWXD010000383.1:0-2321 GCA_037144275.1 Paludibacter sp.
AACTGGGAAAACGATACAGTGACTATCGTAAACGAATGGGATACACTCAAAAAGATGTTGCTGAAAAATCAGGATTGAGTGTGTTTACCATCAGTTCTTTTGAGAACGGTTCTTCAACCGGGGTTACGTTGGCTTCGTTTATCAAATTATTGCGGGCTATTGACAGCCTTGATGAAATTGAGAAATTGTTGCCAGAACTACCTGAAAGTCCTCGTGCATTATTTAAGAAGCAACAGAAAGAAAAATAACTATGGAAACGAATGTAGTAATGGTGAAGCTATGGGGAATGCCGGTAGGGTATCTTTCATGGGATAAAAAATCAGATGCAGCTATTTTTGAATATGAATCGGAATTCTTAGACAAAGGGTTGGATATTGCTCCTCTAACAATGTCCATCAATTCACCACGAAGCAAGAAACATATTCCCTGGACAGGGGATAAAGATAAATTGTATCTGGGTCTTCCACCTATGATTGCCGATTCACTCCCCGATAAATGGGGTCATTCTCTTTTCAGCGCATGGCTTCGAGATAATCATATTCCGACAAAAAAAGTAAGTCCGGTTGATCATCTTTCGTTTATTGGGAGTCATGCAATGGGTGCGCTTGAATATGAACCGGCACAGAAATTAGGTGATGACTCTGTTTTTTCGGTAGATATTGAACACCTCTATGAGTTTGCCAAACAGGTATTGAATGAACGGGAAACAACAGTGCTTAATGCCGAAAATTCAATTTTGTGGCAGGATTTGATTAAAATAAGTTCTTCACCGGGAGGTAAACGACCAAAAGCGATTGTTGCGGTAAATAAGGCAACAGGCGAAGTAATTTCCGGACAGGGAAACATCCCTGAAGATTTTGAGCATTTTATTCTCAAATATGATGATAATTCTTCCTATCCATTAGCCAAGTTGGAATATGTTTATTATCAAATGGCTTTAGCTGCGGGAATAAACATGATGCCGTCCGAGCTACGTTCTTACGGAAATGTTACCCATTTTCTTACACGTCGGTTTGACCGTGTTGGCAATGGCCGAATACATACACAGACATTAGCTGCCATGTCCCCAAGTAGTGACAGTTACGAAGAATTGTTTGCTGTAATACGCAGGCTTAATTTGCCGTATGAGGACAGCCGTCAACAATATCTGCGGATGGTATTCAATGTTCTTGCCCGTAATGTAGATGACCATTCTAAGAACTTCAGTTTCTGCATGACTCCAGATGGCGTATGGCGTTTGTCTCCGGCCTATGATTTGACCTATGGAGTTGATCTTGCAGCTCCTGCATATATGAACAAACATTCTATGTCTGTTAATGGAAAAGCTGAAAGTATAACTCGCGAAGATTTGGAAACAATTGCTCAGCGAAATGATATTCAGGATCATAAGTCTTTAATTGATATGGTAAGCAATGCAGTTGCTAAATTCAGGGAGTTTGCTGCTGAATTGAAAATCGACGAACAATTAATTGATCGAATAGAATCTGATTTCGTCAGAGTATAGATTGAGAAAACTCACATATTCTTATTTGAGCTGTATGAATTATGTATCCCTGCAATTAATATTGTTTTTTGACTATCTTTGCAATTAAAAATAAATTCAAATGGATTTTTTACATTCAGAAATTGGTTCCGCCAAGGATAATTTTCGTAGTCCTGTTCACAATTGGTATAAATTTACTGCTGGTTTTTCTTATAAATTTGTTGAATCTGTATTAAATGAAGAGATAAAAAAGCAGGAACCTATTGTTTTTGAGCCATTTGCTGGTTGTGGAACTACATTGGTTTCTTGTCAGAAAAAAGGTGTGAAGGCTTTTGGAAATGAAGGACAAGAATTGATGTTAGATGTAATTAATGCTAAATTAAATTGGAATATTGATAATACAGAATGTTTGAATGGTCTAAATATCCTCAATGAATTTGTGAAATTAAATAAAGAGTTATATAATATTGAAGAAAATACTCATCCATTATTGCAATCACTTTATAATCCAGATGCTTTAAAAGAATTATATTTAATAAGAGATGGACTAGCTAAAATAGAATCAGAGAATTTAAGGGTGTTTTTTAAATTGGCTTTAAGTCAGACGATGCATAAATCAAGTATCTTCCCAATTGCAGTTCCATATATCTCAAGAACAAAGAAATTATCAAATGACGGACATCCTTGGGAAAAATTTCAAGCAACAATATTGCAGATGCTTAATGATGTTAAACCGCTAAAAGAAATTCATAGAACATCTGAAGTATATTTACATGACTCAAGATTAAAAAACGAAAATATTTTAGATTCTTCCTGTAATATTTGCATAACCTCTCCT
>JBAWXD010000384.1:0-2284 GCA_037144275.1 Paludibacter sp.
ACTTATTAGATACATTTTCCAATCAAATTCCATAAATCGCGGCTATTTTTTTTTACTTTTGTGGAATAAAAAATGCAGAAATACTTATCTTGTTGAAAATCAAAGGGAAAATATCGGACTATTCGGAAGAAAATTTGCTTCGTGCTTTTGTGGAAAGTGGCGATGCGAGCTTTTTCGGAGAATTATACAGGAGATATATTCCGCTTCTGTATGGTTTGTGCCTGAAGTATTTAAATAACAAAGAAGGAGCACAGGATGCAGTAATGGATATTTTTGAACTGTTGGTTGAGAAAGTACCTCAATACGAAATAAATAATTTCCGGACATGGTTATACAGTGTTGCTAAAAACTATTGTTTGCAAGTATTGCGAAAAGAAAAACAGATAAATTATATTAATATTGAAGAGGGGGTTGTGGAAAATCAGGCGATTTTTACTCTAACAGATATAGCTCAATCGCAGGAAGAAACCGAGGCACTTGAATATTGCCTCACAACATTGCCTGATGAGCAGCGGGTGAGTATTAATTACTTTTTCTATGATGATAAATCCTATGCCGATATTGTTGATTTGACCGGTTTTGCATTGAGTAAGGTGAAAAGCTATATTCAAAACGGAAAACGAAATTTGAAAAACTGCATAATACAAGTTTTAAAATCCCCCTTTAGGGTTTAGGGGCAAATTATGAAACTGATAGATTACATACAGGGAAAACGCCGCGGAAAAGAAGCTTATGAACTGGAACGCGAAGCTATGAATGATCCTTTTTTACAGGATGCCATTGATGGTTTCGATGCTGTGTCGGGCGACCATCTGTCGGCTATACAGGATCTTGAAAATCAGCTTCAGCAAAAAGCAACTAAACGGAAACAGAGGATTAACTATCGATTATGGGCAGTAGGAGTAGCTGCTTCTATTGTTCTGCTGCTGGGAATCGGAAGTTTGTTGCGCTATGAAATGCAAAAACCGGATAATACTGCTTTCAGAGCACCAAAAGCAGTAGTCATTCCTCCAAAAGATACGATCGACACTTTTAATCCAAAAACGGAATCGCCTCAAAAAGTCCTTGCTCAGCATATTAAGAAACAGAAAGCTTTAGAAACTTCCAAAATTGTTGAATCGAAAAAAACGGTTTCCGGAAATACTCAATCCGTTTCAGTTGCTGATTCAGATACTTTGCGTGACATCGCTCTGGTGCTTGCTCAAAATAAAGCTGAACTTAAGAGTGCATCTGAACCCAGCAATCCATTAATTCTGAAACCGGAAAGTGCTGATAATGCATTACAAGGCAGAATGGCAGGAGTTGTGGTGATTCGAGGATCAAGTTTATTGAATCAGAATTCGGTTTCAGATAACCGTATCTCTACGAATACACAGAAAGGAAAAATTAACGGAAAAGTTGTTGACGCGAAAGGTGAGCCGGTAATTGGTGCTACAGTTAAGATAAAAGGTAAAAATACGGGAGTAGTAACCGATATGTCAGGTGACTTTGAACTTACGGCCACAATTGCTAAAGATAAACTGGAAGCGTCGTACATTGGATATGATAAAAAGGAAATTTTGGCAAATGCCGATTCAAACATTATTCGGATGAATGAGTCGCAACTGGCATTGAACGAAGTAGTGGTGGTTGGGTATGGAAGCCGGAAAATGACCTCCATGACCGGGGCTGTTTCTTCAAATTCGACCAAAAAGACAGTTTTTGGCGAAAAAGAATTCAGAAAATATTACGACCAACACCGTTCACAAAACATTTGTGTCGATTCGGTTGCCAACATTCATGCCAACTTTTATATCGATAAATCAGGAACCCCAACCGACTTAATTATTCAAAAATCGACCTGCGATGTATTGACAAAGGAATTTACCCGTCTGCTGAAAAACTCACCAAAGTGGACTACCCTTAACCGTAAGGTAGAGCTAAGGATGGAGTTGAAATAGAAAGCGACTTATTTTGTGTATCTTTGTGCTCAAATTTAATTCCGATTATGCATACCGAACTCCAACTTGTTCTCACTCCCGAATTTGCCGAAAAACAAGATTTACTGACCAAACAAGTGGCCGATAAGTTGGTCATTTCTCCCCAACGAATCACCCGCATACGAACCATCCGGAAATCAATCGATGCCCGTTCGTTTCAACCAAAAGTAAATATCACTGTTGACGTTTATTGGGATGAAGTAGCACCTGAAGCTCCCAAAGAGGAGTTTGATTATAAGTTTGTTGGAACAAAAGAACCTGTTTTGATAATCGGTGCCGGTCCGGCAGGATTGTTCGCCGCGCTT
>JBAWXD010000385.1:0-2253 GCA_037144275.1 Paludibacter sp.
CTCTCCTCCTTATTTAAATAACTTGGATTATGGTGAGGTTTCAAAAGTACATACTCATTTTTTTGAGATAACAAATAATTGGAATGATATAACAACCAAAGTTAGAAAGAATCTTGTGACAGGTTCTACCACACATTATAAAGAAATAGATTTTAATATCGAATCGTTTAAGGAAACTGAATTTGCCCAAAATAATAAAGAGGTTTTTGTAAATTTATCAAATCTGTTCGTACAAATCCATGATATTTCAAAAACTAGGAAAGGTAGAAAAAGCTTTGATATTTTAATGATGCATTATTTTGAAGATATGTATAATGTACTTAAAGAAATTAAAAGGGTGTTATCTGATGATAGTAAAGCTTATTTGATACTAGGTGATTCCGCTCCATATGGTGTATTTGTTCCAACGACAGAGATACTTGGTGAAATATCAAAAAGTGTAGGATTTAAAAAGTATGATATCGTTAAGATTAGAGACCGTGGAATGAAGTGGAAAACGCTTAAAAACCGACATAGTTTAATATTATCTGAAAATATTTTAATTCTTGAATAACACAATAAACATAAAAGCTTTTAAAACCAAAACTATACCATATATTTCAGATGAAATGGCTCCATCTTTTAATAATGGCAAAGGTTGGTCTTTTTCGAATATATATTCTTTAAAGGAGTTAAGGGATATATATATTGTGTCAAAAAATGTAGAGTCGAAGAATTTAAAGAATATCACGGTACAGGTTGTAGGCAAAATTATTGCAGAGTCAACAAAGGATTGGAACGAAAGGAAAGTGTTAGAATACTTAAATGCACTAGTTAATTTTAGATTGCTGGATTCTAACTATGAGATTAGAAAATTTTGCTTTGAAGGTAGTGAACTAAACAGTCCATTGACGGAGAAAGATAAGAATGAATTGAAGGGAATTTTTTTTGATTATTTTCGATTTAGAGAAATCTCATCGTGGTTCTTTTTCCCAAAGGACCATAAAGATTTTTGGCTGATAACAATAGACAATCTAATTGAAAATTCAATCCCGATATATTTTATTGCAAATAATAACAGATTTGCTGATACATTTATTTATGATTTACAGTCAAGTCAGGAGAAATATATAATTGAGGACAACATGAGTCATTTGATGAGATTTTGGGATGTTTTCTTGAAGTGGGGTATCTCGTTGAAAATTATCGATAAAATTAACCTTTCTAAATTAGAAATCAAAACAACGGAAAATAAGGATATTTCAATGGTTTATTTTATTAAACCATTTGACCAGTTTAATCTTGTTCAATTTATTGAACACAATTATAGTCCATTTGATTATGAGATTTTTATTCCACAGCTTATTTTTTCTATTGCTTCAAAATTTAGATATTCAGTGGAATCAATTAAACTTTTTATAGAAGAACAACTAATCTCAAATAGTAAGTTTACTTTTGAAAGGACTTCTCAAATATTTATTATAAAAGGGAAAAAGAATAGCAAGAAAATAATAGATGCAACATATTTGTATCCAATGATAGACAATAGTTATGTTTCACATTTAATCATAAGAAAATGAATTTAAACGTAGATGAAATATTAAATAACAAAAGAGATAGTCAGGATACATCTTTTTTGAAGTTAGGTTTAAAGTTTAATCCTTTTCCAAAATCAGGCACAGCAAATGTTAATGAGTCAAATGACTTTACTAAATTTTTGGTTCCAATAGAAACTGAAATTCATAAAAAAATTGTAGAGTACGTTGCAGATTCATTATATTCAAGAGATGAAAATGATCATAAATTAATTTGTACTATAACTGGTGATTATGGCACTGGAAAGACACAGTTGTTATTATACGCCAAATGGCTAATTCAGAATCAATCTCAGACTAGAAAAGCGTATGTGGTATACGTCAATAATCCAGGAACTAAGTTGTCTGAACTTATTGGGCAGGTAATAGAAAGTATTAGTCAAGAACAATTTAAGAAATATTTATGGGGCCAAATTATTGAAACAATTAGATTAAATGTGGAAAATTGTAAAGATGAACTTTTAAAGTTTGCTGCACAGCCAGATACTACATTGTTTAGAATGAATGATCCTTTTTGTGAAGAAAATGAAGTCAATCATAAAGCGTTTCTAGATGCTTTCTTAAAAATAATTCCAACAAAAGAGAAGAAAAAGGAATTTAACGAAAAACTCAAACAAATAATTATTACTGTTTTAAAAAAACAAAATTCCGAAGATGATATTATTGCTGAATACTTTTA
>JBAWXD010000386.1:0-2244 GCA_037144275.1 Paludibacter sp.
GTCCATTAGCAACCAATTATGGGTTTGAATTTGTGGTAATAAAATACTTTGGCAATTTCGGTATATCTGCTAATTATACTTATACCAAATCGAATGTCAAGGTAGATAAAAAGATGTATGAACGAAACAAACAAGGACAATTGACAGCGGATAGTACTGTAACAGTTATTAGACCTATGCAAGGTCAGGCAGATCATATAGCTAATTTATCATTACTATATAAAAATCATAAAACAGGGCTGGACTGTCAATTGTCCATGGTCTATACCGGCCAATATATATCCCAAATATCACCATGGTATGGATTAGATTACTGGAGTATGCCGGGTACTACGCTTGATTTTTCGTTTGAACAGAAGCTTAGCAAGAAAATTAATTTGAGCATTTTCGGAAAAGCACGTAACTTGTTGAATGCTCCTGCAGTAGAACGAATCTTATATCCTTCAACTGGAATTAATTTACCACAACAAGACAGTCCAAACAGTATCATTGTACAAAAAGAACTATACGGTCAGAATTTTCTTCTGGGTTTCAGATATACACTTTAAACATTTAAAATAAAAACAAACTAAACAAAATGAAAACAAAAATCTTTTCTTTCGGTGCTTTGGCACTCATTACAGGAAGTCTTTTAATGTCGTGTACAACAAAAGACGAGAACATCGTTTCAACTCCTCCTGTAGTTGTTGGAGCGGCTATTAGTGATACTTTATCAGGCGGAACAGTAAAAGGCACCATGATAAGTGGAAAAACCTATACTATTAAAAGAGACTTAACTGTAAATGCAGGTGACACATTGCTACTTCAACCGGGTGTTTCAATTAAAATGGGAAGAGGAAAAACTATTTTGGTAAAAGGGGTATTTATTTCGTTGGGAACAAAAGCTTCACCAAACTACATTGGACCAGACAAAACATTTACTAAAACTGATGCAATTGCTGCACCCGCAGCAGCCGACTCTGCTTATGTAGGATATTGGACTGGCCTTAACTGTGAGCCTTCTTGTACCTTGTTGGACTTGAAATGGACTCGTGTAGAATATATGGGCGCTAAGTTTGGTGCAACTTTCTTTCCTACAGGTAACAAAGCCGGTGATGGATCTTTCGGTATCAAATTTCAGAATTCAACCGGTGATTTCATCTTGGAAGATAGCTGGATTTATGGTAGTATTGATGATGCAGTTCGTATTTCAACCGGTCGTATTCACTTGATGCGTAATACATTCGAAAAATGTGGTGCAACCGGTGGTGATGTTTTAAATGCCAAAAGTGGTTCTGTAGGTGATATGGCTTACAACCTTTTTGTTGGAACAGCAACTAATGGAACAAAAGCTTCTAATAAAGGTGGTGTAGGACCACAGACAAACGTAAACATGTATAATAACACCTATATTTCAGGTGGTTATCGTCAGAAAGACCCTACCGGTCGTGGTGGTTCTATTAATTACGAAGAAGGAGCAAAAGGAAAAGCATTTAATAATTTGATGGTAAACTGCCGTACCGGAGTGAGAATTCACAACAACCCTGCTGCCGACGTGGTAAATACAACATATGGTTATAATTATACCTATGGTGACTCATTGAGAGTATTGAACAATGTATATCCGGTTGGTGCTTCGCTTACTTCGGGTACAACTTCTGTAACTGTCCCACAATCGACTGATATACCTGCTTATACTGCTCTTTTATCAAATGTAAATTATCAACAAGCTTATCTTTATACAATTGTTGCAGGAGCTTGTCCAAATATTATTGCACCTTATGATGGTTCGGCTTATGTAAAAGTGGGAGATCCAAAATTCGTTGGTTTTACGCTTCCTTTTACCGGAAAATTGTCTGATATTACTGCTGTAGGTTCTTCTAATTTTAGATTATCTTCTTCTTCACCTGCTCTTGGAAAAGGAACTGCTGATGCTTCTAAAATTGCACCATTAAACGCAATCCAGGTAACAAATCCTAACTTTAAGCCTAGTGAAGTAACACTTCCCGGCGTGGATATGGGTTGTTACCAAAGTAATGGTACAGGAAATCAACATTAATTCATAAAAAACTCCCACAGGATTAATGTGGGAGTTTTTTTATAAAATCAATTATAACAATTTCAAATATGAAAAACGTTCTAACTTCTTTGTCCACTATAAGAACTTCATCATCAAAAGCAATGCTTTTAAGCTTGATGTTTGTGGTGCTTTTTTCTGGATTTAGCTTTGCAAAATCCAACGGTATTGTTCAATTTGTATATACT
>JBAWXD010000387.1:0-2228 GCA_037144275.1 Paludibacter sp.
AAAAAAAACAGCATGAATAAGCTTGGAAAGATAAATAAGCAGAAAAAAGAAGAACAACCACATTATAGCCACTACAATGCGGAAATTTTGCATACTTTCCAAACCGAATTTTATATACAGAAACAGGCCTGTGAAAATGAGTGCAGGGAAAAGGTGCAGAACAATATAAAACGGATGGGAATCGCGGCGTTTCAGTTTCAGATAGAAAAAAGTATCCGGAATGGCAATCAGAAGCAACAAGCAGATCAAAGTCAACATATACATTCTCATAGCATTAGCTTTTAATGTAATTAATTGTCAAACCATTCACTTTTTTGACAACTAAACAATTTGCCGAAAACAATTAACTCCATTCATGAGCTGACTTTGAGTCACCCCGTGAAATTAAACTTAGTTCGATTTCGTTTTACCGAGAAAGCTTTTATGCATCGATTTTAGCAAACCCTGTGGGCTACATTCCGGAACAATGATTCGGCGAACACATTGCAAGGGTAGGAGTGAATCACGTTTTGTGGCTAAGGAAAACGAAAGTTTAAAGTATTTTTTCAGTTCTACGGCGCTGTTATGATTGTAAACACCATTCGGATAGGCCCAATACTCGACTTTTTGGCCCACAATTTTCTCTAGTTTTTCTTTCGGAACAGCTACTTCTTTCTGCCAGTCAGCCGCATCCTTATATTTAATCACCATGGTATGATCCCAGCTGTGCAATCCAATCGTATGTCCGGCTTTTGCTAGACCGGCAATCTGATCTTTAGTCATGTAGTTTTTCTTATTATAGGTAATCGTCATAATAAAGAAAATGCCTCTGAATCCATATTTTTCCATTACCGGAGCAGCAATAGCAGCGTGTTCCACCCTCGAATCGTCAAAAGAAATGAGCACCGGTTTTTCAGGTAAGATTTTATTGTAAACCAGATAATCGTAAAGTTGAGAAGCTGAAATAGAGTGATAACCACTATCGGCAAGTATTTTCATGTGTGACGAAAAGGTAGTGGCACTTATTTTATATTCGCTTTTCGGTCCGTCGGAAATACGATGATAACAGAGTACCGGCACTTGTTGTTTGGCCATAATCTGAGCGGGAGTATTTTGGGGTTGAGTGCCACTTGAACTGTCAACCGAAGAAACTAACTGATTAACTGCATTGGGCTTAGTACTGTGTTTACAACCACTGCAAATTATTCCTATCATTAATATCGCGAGAAAAATATTTTTCATATTAAACTGATTTATTATTCAGGCGTAAAGATAAAGAATTTAATGCATGCTTTATCTTTTACTATATTAAAAACTGCAAATGAATTCATAAAAAAAATAACAGCCGAAAACAGGACTGTTATCAGCTGACATACTATATTTTGAGTAGAACAATTATTTAAGCTGCTTTCTTAGCCCTGCGGTGCACATAAGAATTAAAGATATTTCGTTTGGCAAATCGCAATTGTTTATCCGCATTTATCAATCGTGTAAAAATATTTTTGGAAACGCCAAAATACTCATAGGTAGAACCATCCATAAACGAGACTTCCAGTAATTGCCCTTTAAGTTTAAAATCGGCTATGCCTGATTCGGTTGAACAAAAGTGCTCTTCCTGGTTTGCAGCAATTGTTTCGGGGGCAATGCTCACCAAAAAATGATACCCATCAATTATTTGTCGGCTTTTATGTTCAGCTTCAAGTGCAAGCTCATCGTTGGCAGTGAATCTGTCGGGATGCCATTCCTTTACTAAGTTACGGTAAGTGCTTTTAAGTGTTTTAAGGTCTGTATCTGACTCAGCATTAAATAATTTCTTGTATTCGTTTATACGTTTCATAAATTCCTTGTTTCTGTCTTTTGGAGTTGAATTTGCTTCACAGCTTTTCTTATTGGCTGCAAAGGTAGGCCTTTTATTACTTATTTACGATGCATTTAGCAGAAATATGAAAGGTTTTTTAATACAGAATCTCCGTCCCGGAAACTAAAACCGACCTCCAGGCTACTTGAAGGTTCACCAAAAAACTACCAGCCAGCTCCAGGGAGCTAAATACTTTCTTTTTACTTTTATTTTTTTTTTAAGGTTAAAAGGTATTTTTTTTAATTACACAAATTGTTAGAGCAGAAACTAAGCTAAGTGATTTAATAAATGTTGAAATTATATTCAAACTATCTATTGGTATAAAGGGGTACAAGAGAATCCATTTTTTCTAAAAAACTTTTCAGTTTTTCCAACTCATTCTGTCGTTCCT
>JBAWXD010000388.1:0-2206 GCA_037144275.1 Paludibacter sp.
ATGTGAAAAGTGCAAGGGCACAATTTTAGGAAATTCAATTTCACTATTAAAGGAATTTGACACCTATTACAGATATAGTTCAAATGAAAAAACGAATACAATGTTTGAGTCAAATGAAATGATTTACAGATTAGGTATAAATTTCATTGGTAACAACAAAGTTAATTGGCTATCTGATTTTCAAGATCTAATCAAAGGTGGAATTGGGAGTAATATAGATAAGGTTAATAATCGAATATGTATATTGCTTGCATTGAATGATTTGTATTTAAAGTACCCAGATAAATTTATTGAAAAATTGGAAACCAAGTGCAATATGTTCAAAATTTCACTTTCAAATCTAAATATTTTATTGGATAAGTATAAGAATGATATATGTGTATTTAAAGAAACATATAATATTATAACACTCAGTAAAAACATAAAATCCATTCGCGACAATAAGAAAATGAATTTCCACATGAATAGTGGCACACTAAAAGTCTCTACAATTCAAAGTTTTAAAGGTTGGGAATGTGAAAATCTTTTTCTTATTATTGAAAAAAACCACTCTTTAAGTTTTGACGAATTATTATACACTGGTATCACAAGGAGTAGAACAAATTTGATAATTATTAACTTTGGCAATGAAGAATATAATACAAAGCTTAAGGAACTCATTTCAAAAGTAAAATGAATACTCTCAATTGAACGATATGTTTACTATCAAGGTCGTAGTATTTTTTTGTAGACATTTCTTATCTACATCAATCTGTAATTAAGCTTAGGTTAAATTAATATTTTACAAAGTTGTTTTGAATTTTTAATATCACCACTCCACCCTATGAAATGCCCCCGCTGCGACACTGAATTCGCACCAAATATAGAACTCGAATATCAATACTGTCCATGTTGCGGTAGTGGGGTACGAGAACGTGAACCGCTTGAAATAGTATGGAAAAGTGGATTGTGTGGGTTTCGCAATCGGACAGGTGCGATGGTTACTCCATTTAAATACGATTTTTCGTTTGGTGCGTTTTTTCATGGTTTTACCGTTGTAGATTTGAAGGGTAAAAAAAGTTTGCTTGATGAGTTAGGGCGTGAGGTTTTTCCGTTTTATTACGATAGAATTCGACAAACTAAAGATGGTTTATGTGTGGTTTCGTTAGACGGAAAGTACGGTATGGTGGATTTGCGGAGTAATGAAGTGATACCATTAATTTATCAACACATTAGCTCGTTTTCAGAGGATTTGGCTGCTGTCTGCGTAGATTACAAGTATGGTTTTATCGACTGTTCAGGAACAATTGTAATTCCATGCGTTTACGAGCATGCAAATTCCTTTGCCGAAGGACTTGCAGCGGTACAGCTCAACGGCAAGTTTGGTTTTATCGACCGTGATGGCAATACGGTAATTCCCTTAGAGTACGATTTCGCATTGAATTTTTTTAAAGGATTGGCTGTCGTAAGAATAACTGAAAAATTTGGGTGCATTGACATACATAACAATGAAGTAATTCCACTAATTTACGATTACTTTTCGCGCTTAGAAAATGATATAATTGATGTCAAGTATGGCAAATGGCGGGGTTTCCTGAATTTGAAGGGCGAGGAGGTTAACGTTTCCAAAAAAGCCAAAGCGATTATAAGGGATGAAAATTGTATTGATGAAACTCTTATTTACGCAAAAAGAATAAATGCATTTTCTCAGCTGCATCAGGATTATTTCAGACAAACACAATATCGGCTAACTCATTTTTATTCAAATGGACTTTATTTAGTCTTAAAAAATAATAAATATGGATTTATAGATATTGACTGTAATGAGATAATTCCGCCGATATACAATGAAGTTGCCGAATATTATGAAGGATTTCTATGTGTAGAGAAAAATTGGAAAAAAGGCGTTATAGATATTGACAATAAGGTGATTATTCCTTTTGATTATGAAGAAATTACACATTTTGGTGGTGTCCTTTTTTATGTAAAGAAAGATGGATATTGGGGAGTTGTTGATACCCTGAATCAAGTAATTGTTCCTTTAAAATACGAAGAAGTGAATTTCTTTGAAGAGTGCGGTTTACTACTGGTAAAACAGAATGAAAAATATGGTTTTGTAGATAGGCAAGGTAAAGAAATTATATCATGCAAATACGATGAAGTTTTTGATTTGGAAGCATTTGATACAATAGGAACCGCTTGGGTAAGACTTGATGAAAAATGGATA
>JBAWXD010000389.1:0-2194 GCA_037144275.1 Paludibacter sp.
ATAGGGTAGGCGACTCCCATACGATATGCTGTAACTTTATATTCGGCACATTTAGCCTTATATCTTCCATTTTTTTGTTTTATACTTAACTTATCACTGTTTAACTGAATTAAAAAACTATCTAAAATACCGAAACAAATATCGGAATATTTTTTCTCAAACATTAGTTTATTCAAGTATGTACGATATATCGTAAAATGTTTTTTAGCTGATTCAATATTTGGATAACTGAATTTGTTTTCTAAGTTTCTTTTTAAAACACTATTAATGATTGAATCTGAAATGTTAGAATAAACAGAATCTTTATAAGATAAACGAAGCAAATTTTCAATTTTGTTTTCGTTACCTATTATGTTGTTTTTTTCGACAATATTTAAACATACTGTAATTACTGCAATTTTTTGTTTTGCTTTCATTATTAGCACTTTCTCATTTAACGGAGTTTTTGTCGTATAATTATTTTTCAATAACTCTTCAGTGCTACAAGATGATATACAGATTAAAAATATGTAGAAAACAATATATAATATTTTTTGCATAATTGTATCGATAAAGATATAGTTAATTATTTCTTGTGTTTTCCATGTTTCTATTTTTATTTTGCAGCCGGCGGAGGCGGAGGCAGGATTTGTTTTCCGTCGGTATTCTTTTTTGCATTTTCGGTGCGGGTGTCGCTGGCTTTTACTGTTGCAAGCGAGGTGATGATTAGCTCGTTGAGCGATGCAATCAATGCTGACACACTGGCCGATGGGGCTGAAACTTCCTGCAGCGAGATGATCTGAAACATCTGTTTTAAAGATTCGGTCAGTGGCTGGCGGGTTTCGGTAACCGTAGGGTCGCTACTATTATTTTCCGAACGCACTACGTTGGTATCGGCTTCTAGGTAATCGGCTTGTGCCTGTTCCAGTTCTTCGAGCAGTTCGGTAGCACCAATGGTTGCAACTTCGGCAGAGTGCTTGGTTTTAAGTTCGGCAATAAGTCCGTCCAACTGAGTAAGGCGGGTTTTTTGTCCGAGTATTTGTACAGACCATCCATACTTGCGTATAACGTCGATAATGGTATTGGCTGCCTCTGCCACACCGGCTTTTTGGCGGGTAGAGGCCGATTCGGCTTGTTTGCGCAATGCCATAAAAGCATCAATCTAGTTAGTGGCTTTCTGCGTACGGATTTTTATGAGCGGATTTTTTGCTTCCCGGTCAAGCGCACTTTTATAATCCGTCAACCGGGTTTTGGTATTGCTCAGAAAAGGTTCTACAGCCGAGATGGTTGTTTTCTTTTCGTCAATCAGGATAACGGATTTTTTGGAAAAACTGTAAAGCTCTTCACTTGGAAATAGCGAAAAATTTGTTGTTGGAATCATAATATTTCTTTTTAATTGGTGAATGGTTAATATATTTGTTTTTTTAATTTTGTTTTTATGTGAAATGCTGCATACAAGTGCTTATATAAAGGTTTTATGAGTTTGTTCCAAAAGTTTTAGGCTCAATCAGTTATTTTTTATTGACATTCTAAAAGTTTTAGGCTCAATTATTCGTTTTTTGTTGACACTGTAAATTTTGTAGACTCAATAATTTGTTTTTTGATAACACTTTAAATTTTTCAGACTCAATAATTTGTTTTTTGTTGACATTTTAAATTTTTTGGGCTTGTTTTTTTGTTTTTTGATCCTATCCAAAAAGTTTTGGGCTCAATTATCCGTTTTTTGAGGCTGTTTTAAAAGTTTTGGGCTTATTTTTTTTGCTTCTTCTGTATTCGTTATAAATGAACAGGTATTTTTTTGCATAACTATCCCGGGGGATTCTTCCCCGGCTCAGGTTTTCATTATTTCTGAGTCGGAGTTAAATCGGTTAACTGATAATTCAAAATTTATGAAAAGGTGATTCTAATCTTAATGATTTTTTACCTCATAGGTACTACCTTGTACACATTCAAAACCGGCATCAAAGGTCATATTTTGATTATCTTATGTGCTTCTGTTTTATCTTTATATTTTACCAGCACATAGTAAATCCCGGTCATACAATCAGATAAATCCAATTTAGACTCAGAAGAATTGGTGATTAAAGTTGTTTTCACACTTTTTCCCATTATATCCATTACTTCCACTGATGTAAAAGGCGAATCTGTATTTATAGATTCAAGAATCAGAATATCTTTTACAGGATTAGGTGATATTTTGATTAAGGGAATGTTT
>JBAWXD010000390.1:0-2193 GCA_037144275.1 Paludibacter sp.
TACCCATTAGGTCACAAGCATAAGCACCACCTAATGTGATAATATTATTAGAGTAGGTAGAACTAGCTGTATCATCATAACCTTCAATAAGAATACCAACCATTTGTGCCTTATTAGTATTAGTACTGTTTGGAGAGTTCAGATTATAAATAAAATTTCCATTTACATTATTGGCACTTCTGTTACTCGCAATTCCTCTGATATTACTATTTGAATTTGCAGCATTGGTAATATTGGCAATAGTATTCCCACTAACTGTATTGGTTCCGGCAACACCATAGTTTTTTATACCAATAAGTGAATGAGGTTTAAGCGTAGCTGTTGAACTTGCATTGATACTATTTGCAGTTTTCAGACTTCCGATGATGTTATTATTTATGGTAGAGGTACCGGTACTTACATTGTAAATTCCATAAAAAGTAGTTTGAACCGAATTTGTGGTTATAGATCCAATTTTATTATTACTGCAATTACCGCTTATTGAATCACAAAATGATATACCATTTATGGTTGCAGCTCCGGTTCCGCCTCCGGTATAGACAATAGATCCGGTACCGGTAGTAGCACCAACGGTATTCGCGATTACATTCGTTGCTTTTGACCAAATCTCTATGCCTGTCCACATTGCACTGGCGGAATTGCTCCAATTGATGTTTTTAATCGTATTATTTTGAACAATACTTGCAGGAGTATTACCTACTTTCAGATAAATAGCTGTGAAACCATTATCTCCACCGTTTGTTTTTGTCAATGCTGTGCCACCACATTGTGATGCTGTGCCACCAATGTAATTATCATAAACAAGGAAACCGGTCCCTGTATTATTAAGATAGATGGCATTAAAATTTTTATTAGCAGTACCGCCTGCAAAACTGGTTGTTTCATAAAAACTGTTTCCACTTATTGTCCAGGCACTGTTTCCTGCAGAAATATTTACTGCATAACCACCTCTATTGACATTCCAGTAATTTGAAAATTCGTTGTTAATCACAGAATTATTCGTAGACACAAAACCTTTTGCAGGATCGTTCCATGAAAATATTGAAATATAGGATCTATTTACATCACTGGCACTCGTAATTAAATTATTACTGATTATGTTGTTTGAATTTCCGTTAACTTTAGTAGCAACGGAAAAATTAATTGTCCCTATGTATTGAGTACCTGAACCTTTGATTATACAGTATTTTATGGTGTTGTTCGAAGCACTATGAGTTAAATTGATGGTAGAAGGTTTTGTTAAATCAGCACCGCCGGTATTGGTGATGGTTAAGTCGCGGGCAGTCCCGGTTGCATTCAAACGTCCATCGATAGTTACATTAGTTGTACTGTCCAGTTGTATTAATTCTCCGCTCATATCTCCAGCAATCGTTTTGCCGGTAACAGTCGGGTAAATGTTCAGAACTGTCCAATTCGTGTTCGTTGCTTTGATTTGTGCAACAGATGTTTCGGTGGTATTATCCACAATTTGGAGTGTAATTACGCCGCTGAACACCCCTCCGGTATTGGAATTGATGTCATCAAAGGCGGCTTTTAATGTTGCATAATTGCCACCATTGGTTCCAACGGTTTTGGTTACATCGGCTTTTGATGTCCATGAGAAAATGCCCAAGAAAAGAGCCATAGAAAGTAGAAGTTTTTTTGAATTCATGTTATTTGATTTTAAGGGTGAATTTAAAGAGTTATTTATTTGTGTTGATTTTGATTACTTTAATTTTGGTGGAGTCGGCAATAAATGATTTCCCTTTTTTATCCGCAGCAATTCCTGTTGCTTTTTTAGGATTTTCATTGCTCACTCCGTTTGTTGATGAAGTTGATTTTTTAATTCTGGTTACAACTATGTTTTTGCCTTGTATAGAATAGCTTACTTTTTGACCTATCAAAATTTGGTTTACAGCTTCGTTGATTGACTTATTATTTGTTTTAACTGTAACTTTTCGTTGAGTATCTATATCCTTGACTTCATAAACAAAAGAATATCCCGTTTTTACTTTTAAAGTCTGAATAGCTTCTCTTACTGTAATATTACTTAAATCAAGTGAAATTCCTTGGGAGAATAGGGTTGCTGAAAAGCAAAAGAAAACCACGGACAATACAATAACCTTTAATGTTTTCATCATAATATTGACAGTTTTAAAAGTATTAGAAATTTAATATAATAAAAAACATTAGAACCAAGAATCAAGAACCAAG
>JBAWXD010000391.1:0-2180 GCA_037144275.1 Paludibacter sp.
TAATTCTATTTTTTCTTGCCTCTACATTTAATTTTTCCAAAAAATTAGAATCTTCAAATTCATGAATTTTTTGTAGTTGAGTTATTGGATTTTCAGCTTTGTTAAACTGAGTACCGTAGCATAAATACACATTTGTTTCATTTATCAACGACTCTGCAATATTACACATTAAATGCGTTTTACCTGATCCAGCCAAACCTTTTACAATTAGCTTATTGTTTAGATCATACCTACTATGTTTAATGTTTAATAACTCTAGCCTTAGCTTTTTAAATTTACCTTTGGCCGTATTATCAAATTCAAGTAATTGATCTTTTGAATCAAATAAAGGTTTGTTAATGTCAATTGTCAGAAAATAATTTAGAAGTGATTTGTCTTGCAAAATATTTTGAGTTCCAAAATCAATGTAGTTAGGTAGCTTAATATCATTTTCTATAAGAAAGTTCTTAAGTAATTTATCAACATTTTCAATTCCCCTTATTTGCTTCTGGTATTCCTCTATATTTAATAATTGTTCAATTTTAATATTAAAATCATTATTCGGTTGATGTAGATTCCTTTCAAATCTTTGACCTGCTAATTCAATAGTTTTTTTCAACAATCTTCTATTCGCTATTTTACTATATGAATTCTCATCATAATCAGAATAGTTTTCTAAAACATTAATTCCAAGCTCCTTTAGTTTTTCTGATTTTTCAGATATTAGTAATGTCGACACAAACCCAATACAACCATCAAGTTTTTTTACAACAATACCTAACACCTTATTTTCAGCGGCATATATTGGCGAACCTGAAAATCCATTAAATATTGTAGGTTGATATGAGTCTATAATTAATGCAGTGGAATCAAAATCAGATCGTGGTATATTGAAATAGTCTTGAATTTTTAACTCTAGACTTATACCACTTGCTTGACCTACAAGTGTATTTGAATATCCATAAAAATGGAATTTATGCCCTTTCTCAATTGGCCTGTTAATTAATTCCAAATACGATTCTACAACAATACCTTGTACTTCAATTAATGCAAAATCGATATTCTCAATTTGTTCAACTAAAGAACATAACACAAGTTGATTGTCTATTTCAATCAGAATATCTTCTTCATTAACTAAGTAGGAAATAATATTATGTCTGGCTGTAAGAAGATGTTTTTCGGAAATAAAAAAAGCTGTTCCTCTGTCAGAACCACATATTATTTTTACTGTAGCTTTATGTAAAGTATTCATTGTTTCCATTATATTTCAAGCTTAGAATCAATAATTATTGAGAAAGCAAATTCTTTCTGTATCGTTTTATTGTCAGAGAAATTTTTTACAATATCATTTTGATAATTAAAATACAACTTTCTTTCTTTTATTTCTTGCGGTAATTTTCTGCTTATTACTTTAGAAATGCATATTTCATCTGGTCTTAATTGACTTGTTCCACAAAATATAAATACCTCACTGTCAATCTCATGTAATAATTCGTTTGTCATATTTCGTTTACTCCCATGATGAGAAACCTTAATGGCATCAAATAATAATGGAGTACCTGCAATGCCATTTACTTCTTTATATAGTTGTATGTATTTTATAACGATATCTGGTGTAGAATCGCCTAAAAAAAGAACCTTATGATTGTGTAGTGTCCAAATAAATGCTATTGAACTTCTATTAGTTACATTATCATCAATTTTTACAACTGTGTTAGAATAATTTTCAACAGCTCTTTTATTTAGAAGTTGTTTGGAAGAAATTGGGTATTCTTCTTCGGGAAATTCTGTATCCCTATCCTCAAAAGTGCGTAACAGCAATTCGTATATGCTATTTCTCTGTTCACTTGAATAATCATCAGCTTTACCATATAGCTTCTTGCAGAACTCAAGTTTATATAAATTCTCAAGTTCATTAATTTCATTGTCAGTAGGAGATAATAAGTGTATTTTACCCCATTGACCAAGATCAAATTCTTTTTGGTTATCTATCGATATTCTTTCATCACTCCAACTGCTACTCCAATTCGTGTTTCTTGAAAGAATATTTGACAGTGAGAGTGATTGTTCAGCTGAAATATTTGCTTCAACAGGCTTGTATTTTGAACCAAGTTCACTATACAATTCTTCAATTTTTATTTTGTGTCTCTTTAAAGCATCCTTCAACAACCATAAGCATTTTTCTCTCTTTTCTTTTTTAA
>JBAWXD010000392.1:0-2154 GCA_037144275.1 Paludibacter sp.
GCTGGAAGCTGTAAGAAAACATTGCAAAAAAATGCTCGATGTGCATATCATGATTGTTCATCCCGAGAAATACGTGAAACGATTTGCTGAAGCAGGTGCAGGAATGCTAACCTTTCATTGCGAGGCGGCTGAAAATCCACAGGAAGTGATTGATTTGATTCGTGCTGAGGGAATTCAGGTTGGTATTTCGGTGAATCCGGATATAGCAATTAGCTTGCTTGAACCATATGTGGATAAAGTAGATATGGTGCTGCTGATGTCGGTTTATGCAGGTTATGGCGGACAGAAATTCATTGAAGAAACTTACGACCGCATAGACGAATTACGTGAAATTATGAAACGTAAAAATGCCAACTGCATGATTGAAATTGACGGTGGTGTGAACCTTCAGAATGCTCCTAAACTTTACGAAGCAGGTGTTAATGTATTAGTTGCAGGTAGTTCTGTCTTTAATTCCGCTAATCCGGTTGAAACCATTCATCAATTGCTAAACGTGTAGCGCATATGGATTTTTTGCAACGAACTCCGTTTTTCAGATTGTTGCTTCCATTTATGCTTGGTATCATTGTGTACCGCTTTGTGGAGTTTCAGTCGTGGGGTTTGTGGGCGTTGGTTGCTTTTTCGCTTGTACTTGTCATTTTGTCTTTTGTCATCCGTATTCCAAAACGTCTATTTCAATTCCGTTGGCTTTTTGGCTGCGGAATTTTTTTATTTATGTTTTCGCTGGCATACCTGTTGAGTTATGAAAATGAAAAGTCAACTGCATTTGACCAATTACATAAAAAAGGAATCTATCAGCTTGAAATTGTTTCTGCACCGGTCGAAAAGGCTAAATCTTATATGTGCAAAGCCGATGTGCTCCAATTTTATAATTCAGGTTGGAAACCTGCTCACGGGCAAGCAATTTTGTATTTTAAGAAAGATAAAGCAGCATCCCAACTTCTGTTTGGCGATCGCCTGATGGTGGAAACGGAATTTGCATCCCCCGAAAAACCATTGAATCCTGATGCATTTGATTACGACACCTACCTTAAACGGCAGGGAATCGGAGCGACTTCGTACATTTCTTCGGGGAGTTGGCAAATAACCGGGCATAGCAATGCATTTTCCATTCGTCGTGAAGCGGATAAATGGCGGAATTACCTGTTGGATATTTACAGGAAATTCAATATTCAGGGTGATGAATTTGCCGTGTTGGCGGCATTGACACTGGGTTACACCGACGATTTACAACCGGATCTTCGGGCAAGTTATTCAGCTACGGGAGCTATGCATATACTTTCCGTGAGTGGGATGCATGTTGGTGTAATTTATGTAGTGATTGCCTTTTTGCTGAGTTTTCTGGATAAATCGCAAAAGAAGAAAATCCTCAAATCCATCATTATTATTTTGTTTTTGTGGGCTTATGCTTTTGTGTCGGGCATGTCGGCAGCTGTAATTCGTGCGGCGTTAATGTTTTCGTTCGTGGCTTTTGCCTATTGTCTGGAGCGGAAATCGCAAATTTACAATACCATTTTTATGTCAGCTTTGTTGATGCTGGTTTATAATCCCAATTTTCTGTACGACGTTGGATTTCAGTTGAGTTACTCGGCAGTGTTAAGCATTATTTTCTTTCAACCTATAATCGATAAATTGTACAAACCGACCAACAAAATCAGCCGTTTTACGTGGGAAATGTTCTCGGTTTCCATTGCTGCTCAACTTGGCACAACGCCTTTCACCCTGTATTATTTCCAGCAATTTCCGAATTATTTCCTATTGACTAATTTTATTGCCATTCCACTTTCGAGTTTGGTTATTTATCTGGCCATCGGATTGTTGATTGTTTCGTGGATTCCGTATTTGTCTGCCGTTATGGGCTTTGTGTTGAAGTGGTCGGTTTGGTTGCTTAATTATGTAATCGTGACTATTCAGAATTTGCCACATTCGGTCTGGCATATTTCGTTGGATGTAAAGCAAACTTTTTTTTTCTTTCTGGCCATATTCTGTCTTTCCGCATATTTTTTCAGCAGGAAATTTGCTCCTCTTTTTGTGGGTTTAACTGCCCTTTTGATTACATGTTTGCTAAACATTCAAACGAATTACGAAACACTTACAAGCAAACGAATCATTGTGTATGCCGGGCAGAAAAAGCTTCATGTCAGTTTCGTGAAC
>JBAWXD010000393.1:0-2152 GCA_037144275.1 Paludibacter sp.
TTTCAATGCAAATTTACAAATAATTATGTGATTATTAAAACCTTTTTAGGCAATAACGGCAGATATAGTCATTGTCGGAAGTGCCTGTGTTCTGAAATGGTATTTGTAAATATACTTTTGTCCATATAATTTTAAAAACATAGTATTATGGCACGACAAAAAAGTATTCTAAAATTGCAGGGTACCATTGGTGGAATCTCATTCTACAAGTCAAAAGATGGTTATCTTGCCCGTGAAAAAGGTGGCGTGGACGCTTCCCGAATCGCGAATGATCCGGGATTTGCGCGAACCCGTGAAAATGGTGCTGAGTTTGGTAATTCAGCTTCAGCAGGAAAGTTATTGCGTGATGCTGTTCGGGTATTAGGTAAAGATGCATCGGATGGACGTGTGACCGCAAGGCTTACACAAATTATGGCTCAAATCAAAAACATGGATGAGGCTAACGCCAGAGGTGAACGGCATGTTGGCGAAGGGATGGCTAAAGATGAAGCTAAAGCTTTGTTGATTGGGTTTAACTTCAATGTAAATGCAGCTCTTGGTACAGTTTTGTACAAAGCGATTGAAGTGGACACTGAAACCGGTGAAATTAAAATTGCGGGATTGAACCCACAAAAAGATATTAGTTTGCCTAGCGGGGCATCTCATATCATTTTGAAAAGTGGTTTTGCCAGCATCAACTTTTTGACTGGAGAATCTGAAATGACTGTTTCTGCTCCATTGCGTATTGCAACTGATGTCGCAGCTCAGGCTGTAGCTTTGAAACCAGCCACTGTTCCTGCATTGGAAGGTACTGGCTTTATTCTGCTTTCGATTGACTTTATTCAGGAAGTGAACAATGTCGATTATTCTTTGAATAACAACGCGTACAACGTGTTGGCTATTGTTAGTGTAGATTAATCTTTAATCGACTAACCATGGAAACTAAGAATAGCGTAACAACGATGAATCCGAACAACATGAGTGTTGTTGAACGGGTAAAAGCTCCGACTCCTAAGTTTTTCAGGACCTTACGTACAATCGGTTTGGCTTTGGCAGCCATAGGCGGAGCAATTTTAGCGTCGCCAATTGCACTTCCTGCCGGTTTGGTGGCCGCAGCCGGATATGTAGCTTTAGCAGGTGGAGTGGTTTCAGCCGTTAGTCAAACGGCCGTAGACACAAATTCAAACACAACCAACAATGAAATTCCTTGAAACAAGCAGTGATAGCCAAGTATATGCAGGTACCTGTGGCGGTATGATTTTTTCAGTTTTCAGCAATGTATTTGTTGAAGACCTAGTTAGAACCATTATTCTTGCTATTGTTGGCGCTGTTGTGAGTTTTTTAGTTTCATTGGTTTTGAAGAATCTAATCAGGCGAAAGAATCGCTAAAAAACTACTACCTTCCGGTGTGGTAACCTTTTGTAGTAGTATGGCCTCCCTCAAAAAGGGAGGCTTTTTTTACGCATATAGACTTTATAAATACTTGTAAAATAGCATTCGTTTTGCGTTTGATATTAAAAGAAGATTTTGTTTGTATTGCTTTTCCATGGCTTCCAGACTGCGGAGAGTTGCCACTGCTTTATCGAACTGAGCCGGATTTTCATCTACCTTTTTTAATCCATCCGAAAGGCATGACTTTATATCCCGGAGAACTACAAACGGAATGACTGAACCCCGCAAAAACGGATAAAATGCTTTTGACTGCCACAAGCTATATAATAGCCAGTAGATTTTTTCTTTTTCTTCTTCGCATTGAAACTGAATAATAAAGCAATTCGGACAGGGAGCTAATAGCGGTTTTCCGCTGTTATTTCCTTTGTTTAGGATAAAGAAATGAGGTTTTCGGATTTCTTCTTTCTGATTGCAAGACTTCAAAATAAAGGTACACATAAGCCAAATGATTAGAGGGTGAAAACACGAGCTGCTGCCCCTGCAAATAATTTCCCCCCCCAGAAAGAAAAAGAAAAAAGAAAAGAAGAAAAAAAAGGATATACTCTTCAAACAGCCAGGAGAGCGGCGGCTGTCAAGGTTTTTTGTCAGAATACTACCCGAAGTGAAACGAGGTGTGGAGATTGTGACAAAAACCCGTAGGGCTTGACCTTTACTGCCGGTAAGCGAAACGGCTATCTTTGTATATTCATTTTTTTTGTGGAGAAATAGTATTTAGCTTCTT
>JBAWXD010000394.1:0-2134 GCA_037144275.1 Paludibacter sp.
TCTATTTATCTGTTATTCAATAATCAGTTTTTGAGTAGAAGCCCCGTTAATACGTACCGTGTAAATTCCTTTAGCTAAATTGGTTGTATTCAACGTAGTAGTTTTTGCAACAGCTTTCAGTTGTTTTCCTACTAAGCTAAACACTTCTACATTTACCGTAGCTCCAAAATTCACAAGGCTTGAATTACATGGATTTGGATACATGCTTACTTCATTTACAACAGGACTGTTTACAGCTGCTAAAATATCTCCTTCCACCGTGATATTGTCAATACGGTTATTTCCTGCAGTATTTTTTGGATCAGAGAACCAAATTCTGAATTTCAAATTTGCATTATTTTCAGCCGCAGGGTCAGTAATAGTGATAGATTCAGTGGCAAATCCAGTCCCCGGGATTACGGCTATAGTATCAGTTCCCAATCCTTTTCCATTTACATTTAGTCCTGTTTTAATCCAGTTTATACCGCCATCTACACTATATGAATAGGTATTTACATTCGGTCCTGAACCTGAACGTTGAACATCATACATGATTTTCAGATTTCTGAATCCGGTAGAAGGAATGTTCAATACCAATTCCATACTCGACCAAGCATCTCTTGGACGTAAACAGTTTCCTGCTACATCACCATTACGGGCATTTCCTGTACCACCGGTCGTAGTATCCCAATAGGACATAAAGGGTGAAGCTGTACCTGTTTTTACCTGATAAATTAAGGTTGCAGGAGTTGTTGTCAAAGACAAATCGGTTTGAATAGGAGTTAATGGTGTTAAGACAACATCTCTACTCGACGCTTCTGTAAGATAAGGAACATTAGTCCCATTGAAATTCCAGTAATGCACTAAGGATAAGGCTGAAAGTTGCGTTGAACTAACTAACAAAAAAACTGCGATTGTAAGTAAAATCTTTTTCATAACTCTTTGATAATTAAATTGTTTGTAAAAATATAGTTGTAATAATTGAATACAAAATAAGCGGATTCATATTTCAAAAGGGTGTCACTTATGCTTCAAAATCACTAAAATGATGCTACAACCCCGAAACATTTAACCCGCTTCTAATTAATTGCTTATTTCAATGAAATAGTAGCAGTTTCGCCCCAAACCAGTGGAGAAGTAGCTCCGGTGGTATTCCACAAGCATTCGCGAACGGTAAGTGATTTGCTGTCACCATCTAAGGAGATAACCTGAAACGAAAGTTTAGTTTCATCGCCTCTTCCATCTTTGGCATCCAGTCCTGAAACTTCCCCTTTCATAGGTGAATCTACGCGGAAAATCTTCAAGCTGACGTCTTTGTCTGGGCCTTCGAAGGTATAAAACTCATTTTTATTGTCATTACCATGAAAATAAGCTTTGATGTTTTTGTGAGCTTTCAGAAAAGCAACAAATCCCCGTTCTTCTAATACGGTAGGCGATTTGGTTGTTGTGCCATCTTTTAGTTTTTCTTCCAATAGGTTTTCAAATTTATCGGTAGTATTTATGTCATGATTGCCGTTAGGATTGCTAAAATGTTTTGCTTCACATTCCGGTTGGTCGTGTGTAAGTATAATCACCGGAGTGGTTAAGCTCACATTTGCTAAGTCTTTTTCCATCCAAACCCGATTTGCAGAATCAGGCCACATGGTTACAAACATAAAATGCACACCGGCTATTTCGCGGGTATAATTTATTTTGTCGGTAGCATAATTGTATGTTTCGTTGGTTCTAGGAGTAGCTGGTGAAAGCATCAGATTGTATATATTCACCATAGACGCAGCATCAGTAAGTGGACTCATAGGTTTTGGATAACCGATGGCATTCGAAACATCATGGTTTCCACAAGTAAGTAAAACACCCGGCTTTTGATTTTTCTTGTTTTTAAGGGTGAAACCATCGGTCAGATAATCGTTACTGAATTCAGACCACGAAGCCCTTGCTGATTGAATGCCTGTTTGCTGACGATTGGTAATATCGCCTGTTACCAACACATAATCAATACTTCCCACTTTTTTATTGGAATTCACTCCGCCATCAGTTGGAAATGTAATTGTTGGCAATGCATTCATTTGACCTATCATGGTTTCGTTTACCACGTTCGATGGCACTTTTTCAGTTCCACGAAATGTGCGGGAAATGCCGTAATGTAAATCAGAAG
>JBAWXD010000395.1:0-2122 GCA_037144275.1 Paludibacter sp.
GGTGGAACAACAAATATTAGTAGTAATAAAATTGGGTCATTTACAACTGTAAATAAAACATATTTTTATGGGGTTTGGAATAATGGAACAGCAGCAATCTCTACAGTTAACAATAATATAATTGGTAGCACAAGTACTCCAAATAGTATCAATTTAAGCTATTCATCAACTCTTGAGCAAATTATTTACGCTATAAGAGTTAACAATAGTGGAATTAATACCGTTAATGGAAATACCATTGCGAATATAGTAGTTGGTACAACCAAAATGGCCGATGATGCTGAAATTTTTGGTATTAGAATAAATAATGGAACCAGTACGGTTAATGGAAATTTAATTTATAACTTAACAACTCCGAATAGCACCTCAACAAATCAAGCAGTTGTAATGGGTATCAGTATCAATGGTTCTACTGTTAGTTCAACTTCCACCATTTCAAATAACATCATTAGCTTAGGCGACAACACACCTACTGTATATAATGGTATTCAGGAAGGTAATCCGAAAGCAGCCACTACCAGCATTTGTTTCAACACAGTATATATTGGTGGTAGTCAAATTGCAGGTTCAACTACCTATTCCTATTGTTTGCGAAGTTCAAATGCAACTACGTACGATAGAATTATCAAAAATAATATCCTGGTATGTACTCGAAATAACCCTTCTGCCTCTAATATGTGTTTTGCATTGGCAACGGCAGGAACTGTTAACAGCTTTGTGTGTGATTATAATGATTATTATGCTTCAGGTACCGGGTGTACCATAGGAAGTTATTTATGGGTAAATGTGCCTTCACTCCCTATTGTGCCCGGTAATGATGCAAATAGTTTAGTAATAAATCCTGGTTTTGCCAATGCAGGTGGTGTAAATGCAGCGGACTATAAAACTTCAGCAACTTTACCTGCGGTAACAGGTACAGGTATCCTTGTCGATTATTTAGGATATACCAGGCCTGCAACTCCAAGTATGGGTGCTATTGATGCCAATGGAATTGCCGGTTTAAATGATTATCAAATGGTTTTACCTTACCATCTTATTCAAACTTCAAGAGGCATTCGTGTAACATTTGAAGGTGAAGCCAATGTTGAACTTTATAGCATAAGTGGTCAGTTGATAGACAAACTGAAAGCAACCGGTTCTTATTCCCACAATCTGGATAATGGTGTTTTCATTATCCGTATCAACGGAAAAGCAAGCAAATTTATCATGTAATTATTATTTATTTGTTCGTTTTGAATTGTATAATGCATTCAAATTCAAACAAATACACAATCCACCATTTTGAAGTATTCGATTGTTAAATTTATTTTTTTTGCAATTGAATACTTTGCAACAAAATTTATCCTATTTTTTCATTGTTTTCCTATTAAAAATCTCTTAAAACTAATTTTAAAATAAATTATCATGAAAACAAAAAATTACTTTCTTTCCTTAATCCTTGGATTAAGTTTTTTCACAGGAACGGCAAAAGCCGACGTAACCAAAACTGTAGGTACCACTGGTGCTGATTTTACAACGTTAGGAGCTGCTTTTACAGACATTAATACCACCAATCCCGGTTTGTACAGCGGAGTGGTAAGTTTGCAAATTATTGATAATACATCAGAAGCTGCTGTTACTACTTTAACAGCAACTGGAAACTGGACAACTTTGAACATTTACCCAACAGTAACTGGAAAAACTATTGGAGGAAATATTGTTGGAGCATTTATCTATTTATCAGCAGCAAATAATGTAATCATTGATGGACGGTTACATAATGCCGACGGATCCTTAGTTGGTTCAACTAAAGATTTGACTATTACGAATACAAACGTCAGTGCTAGTGCATTTACTATTAGGTTTCAAGCAGGGGCATCAAACAACACTGTGAAGTATTGCACAATAAAAGGATCTTCGATAGCCGATTATATTGGAACAATTTACTTTGGAACTGGTGGTAATAGTAACAACACCATTAGCAACAATTTAATTACCAATGCTGGAAGCAGACCTCAACTTTCAATTGGCGCAAATGGTGGTACAACTGCTAATAACAATAATACGATTAGTAATAATGAGTTTGCCGATTGTCTTTCGGGTGCATTATATACACGAGGTATTCGGGTTCAGGGATTAAATA
>JBAWXD010000396.1:0-2092 GCA_037144275.1 Paludibacter sp.
CTGGTTGAATTTATTGATCCCTAAATAAAATTTCATGGAATCAAAACAAAGTCCTTTTTCAACAACGGAAATGAAATTCATTTTGTTTCCTTTGCAATAAATATTTACAAATCTATAAAGAAATACTATAATGCCGGAACTCAAAGGTCATGCACCTTATTATACTAAGCCAAAAGGCTATCAAAACAAAGTAACAACCCAAACAAAAGAGCTCATCACTGCTTTTATGTTAGATAAATTCAATGATGTAGCACAAGCGTGGGAGCGTTTGATGATTTAGATAAGGTAAAGACTTACATATCTTTAGTGAAATATGTAATGCCTGCACTTGCTTCGGTGAAAGTAGAAGATGATAATGGAGACGATGTTCTGAAAAGAATCTTAGATAATCAGAACTAAAACTATTCATTTAAAAGATTAATTTGAAATTGTTTCAGAATAGGTATTTTTAGAATTAAAAAATTTGTATTTTTGCATTCAACAGATGCAACTTGTCCGGTTTCAAATTCAAATTACAGGAATGGAATTACAAATTATACAGAATAAGATATTCGAAATACGTGGACAACGTGTAATGCTAGATTTTGACCTTGCGGAACTCTACGAAGTGGAAACAAGAGCATTAAATCAGGCTGTGAAACGAAACATCAAGCGTTTTCCTTCTGATTTTATGTTTCAACTTACGAATAAAGAGTTTGATAATTTGATGTCACAATCTGTGATATCAAGTTGGGGTGGAACCAGAAAACTGCCTTTTGCCTTTACAGAACACGGAGTAACCATGTTGGCAAGTGTATTGCGAAGCGAAAGAGCCATAGAAATAAACATTCAAATAGTACGTGCATTTATTGCACTGCGTCCGCTCGGCTTTGCCGCTTAGCTTGCTAAGAATATGCACTTGGCTATGCAGAACTAAACCAAAAGTTAGAAATGTTTATGCTCGAAACAAATATGCAATTCAGCGATATTTATCAGGCATTGACTGAAATGGCAAGCCAAACCGAAAAGGATCAAAAACCAATTCCGCCAATTGGATATTTGGCGTATGAAAAATAAAAACAAACAGTAAAATAAACAGACAATAATTTAATTTTCAACATATTAAAATAGCATTCTGCTATTGTTCGCACCCTCAGAAACCTAGGAAATTTCTCTTTAGCGAACACAGAAATGGAGTAATAAGCAAAATGCTCATGCCAAACGGCGTGGGCTTTTGACTTATCATTTCTGTGTGGCCTTCCTAGGGGCCTTGAGGGTGGGTAAGGATTTAGTCCACGCTTTTTTTGTGGACTAAACTTATCAGAACTTTAGCTCTGAAAGGAACAAACACATGGCAAACGAAAGAATTACAGAAGAATTTGTAAGAGATTATTTCAAAAGTGATGCTCAATTCAAATCAATCAAATTTGAAGAGCAAAAGTCAAATAACAAAACTATAAATGGGCTTTTAAATGGTCAATCTAAGACTGGTGGAAAAGGGAATGGATTCCCAGAATTTATTCTTTCATTTCCAACTGACAGCCGCTATTTAATTGTTGTAGAATGCAAAGCGTCACCAACAAAACATGAAAGTCAAAACCGAAATAATCCGAAAGATTACGCTGTGGATGGAGTTCTACACTATACTAAAGCATTATCTAGTGAATTTGATGTAATTGCCATTGGAGTAAGTGGTGAAACTAAAACTGAATTGCAAGTATCTCATTTTTTATGGAAAAAAGGTGCAAATAACTACACAGAACTTGATAAGGATAAAAAATTACTTCCAATTCATGACTATCTTGATGTTTTTGACAATGTTACTTTCAGGGACAACTTTTATACCAGTGATATAATTTCTAAAGCAATAGAATTGAATGAGGAATTTCAGGCATATTCAATACCGGAGATGGTACGATGCACAGTGGTAAGTGCTATATTATTAGCACTTATTCATAAGCCATTTCATACATCTTTTGAAACATATCCAAACTCAAATTCACTTGGAAAAGCTATTATTGGGGCAATAGATGCTGAATTAGATGAACCAAATGATATTGTTAGGAATAAAGCAGAAATGATAACTGAGTATTCCAAGTTGTTGAATGAACCT
>JBAWXD010000397.1:0-2015 GCA_037144275.1 Paludibacter sp.
TCTTGAAACTTAAAAGTATTGTGCTATGAAAGTAAAAGAAGTTCTTGACAATTTAAAACAGCGGTTTCCGAATGAACCGGAATATCATCAAGCCGTTGAAGAAGTATTGCTCTCTATTGAAGAAACCTACAATGCGCACCCTGAATTTGAAAAACAAAATCTTATCGAGCGTATTTGCATTCCTGATCGTATCTTTTCGTTCCGCGTCACCTGGGTGGACGACAGAGGTAGTGTGAAAACTAATATGGCGTACCGTGTGCAACACAACAATGCCATTGGTCCCTATAAAGGTGGAATTCGTTTCCACGAATCAGTTTGCCCTTCTATTCTTAAATTTCTGGCTTTCGAACAAACCTTCAAAAATGCACTGACTACTTTACCAATGGGTGGTGCAAAAGGAGGATCAGATTTTAGTCCGCAAGGTAAATCCGATGGCGAAATTATGCGTTTCTGCCAGGCTTACATACTTGAATTATGGCGGCATATTGGTCCTGAAACTGATGTACCTGCCGGTGATATTGGTGTTGGGGGTCGGGAAGTGGCATATATGTATGGCATGTATCGCAAACTTGCTCACGAAAATACAGGAACTTTCACCGGCAAAGGGCTTGAATTTGGTGGCTCACTTATTCGTCCTGAAGCTACCGGATATGGCAATATTTATTTTCTGATGAATATGTTGAAACGTAAAGAAATCTACGATTTAAAGGATCAGGTTGTGGCTATTTCGGGTTCAGGCAATGTGGCAACTTATACGGCTGAAAAAGTACTTGAACTGGGTGGAAAAGTAGTGACAATGTCCGACAGCAGTGGTTATATTTATGATCCGAATGGCATTGATTTCGAAAAACTGGCTTATATTTTCGATTTGAAAAACAACCAGCGTGGAAGAATTAAAGAATATGCTGAGAAATACAGTTGTAAATATGTTGACGGACAACGTCCGTGGTCAGAAAAATGTACTATCGCTCTGCCTTCTGCTACTCAGAATGAAGTTGATGAACATGATGCCGAAATGTTGGTGAAGAATGGCTGTATTGCCGTTTCCGAAGGTGCTAATATGCCTTCAACCATAGAAGCTGTAAATGTTTTCCTCAAAAATAAAATTCTGTATGCTCCAGGAAAAGCGGCTAATGCTGGTGGCGTTTCAGTTTCTGGTTTGGAGATGTCGCAAAACGCTATGAAACTTAGCTGGCCGAAAGAAGAAGTGGATAAACGCTTACAGGATATTATGAAAAGTATTCACGAATCCTGTGTGAAATACGGTACTGAACCGGATGGCTTTGTGAATTACGTGAATGGAGCAAATATAGCCGGATTTATGAAGGTTGCAAAAGCAATGATGGCTCAGGGAGTACTTTAAATAACTCATAATGCACAATTCGTAATTTTCAATTGAAATGCAATCAAAATGCCCAATGTCTTTGGGCATTTTTGATTTATAGAAAAAACATTGTTGCTCCGGCAATGCTGACGACTGCACCGATAACCTGTTGCGGTTTTATTTTTTCCTTAAACATAATAGCCGAAGGAGCTATGATGAAAATCGGAACCAATGCCATAAGCGTGGAAGCAATTCCGGTTTTAGTTTGCTGAATAGCAAACAGTCCCAATGCAACACCAATAAATGGTCCGAAAATAGCACCTACAGTTACTGATTTCATGGCAGATGTATGTGTGAAAGCTTGTCGGATTTTTGGCCAGCGACGAAGAACAGTGATAAGAATTCCAAAACTGAATAACCCAAAAATAGCACGAATTTGTGTGGCTGCAACCGGATCATAATGTCCCATGCCTTTTTTACTGAGAATCAATCCTACTGCCTGACCTGTTGCGCCTCCAAATGCCAACAAAAATCCTTTAAAAGGAATATTCAGTTTCATTTTTCGGTTTGAGATTGCAATTATTATTCCGCTTACACTGATAATTATAGCCAGAATATTTCGGGCAGAAAGAATTTCATCGAGAAAAAACCAACCGATTACAGCTGTAAGCATGGGTGCAAGGCTCATGAC
>JBAWXD010000398.1:0-2005 GCA_037144275.1 Paludibacter sp.
AAGTTGAACTATAACCGACGTAGCCATAGCATGTTTGAGAATATTATTAAGTGACTCCTGAAGTGTCCGGAATAATGCCAAGGCATGTTCGGGATGAATTATAAACCCTGAAAGTTCATGTATAAACTGACATTTTAGGTGGTGTGATTCCTCAAAATCCCGGAGAAGGACTTCTGCTGTTTCCACAAATCCAAGCAGTTCAAGCTGTTCCGGTCTCAACCCATTCATGATCTTTCGTGCCGATTTAATGGCGTTATCTGTCAGAGTGATAAATTGTTCCATCTCAGCTAGTATTTCTGCCGATTGAATAGGTCCCAAGCTCTTGGAAATCTTTTTCTTATACATTCCCATTTCCATTTTTTGAGCCACTAAAAATTGTGCCAAACTATCGTGTATCTCAAGGGTTATGGAAAGTCGTTCATCTTCTCGCACTTTCTGAAGATGGGCTGCAAAGTCTCTCAATTGCTCTCTTGAGACTTTTAATTCTTCTTCTACAAGCTTGCGCTCATTGATATCCAGATGCGACCCCATCATCAAAAGTGGTTTTCCGTCATCCGTCCAGGAAGTCACCATACCGGAATCCAGAACCCATACCCAGTTTCCATTTTTATGCTTCATTCGGGTTTCAAATACATAATAATCCAATTCGCCCCGAAAGTGTTTTTCCAGCAATTTATTACTGCTCTTAATATCGTCCGGATGGGCAAATTTTAGCCATGTATCAATGGAAACCGGAGAAATTTCTTCCAGTGTAAATCCGATAATTTCAGCCCAACGTTCATTAAAGATCGTTTCACCTGTTTGAATATTCCATTCCCAGGTAGCCACATTGGTTCCTTTTATGATGCCTGATAAGCGCTGACGCTCTTCGTACAGAGCTACTTCAGTTTTCTTAATTTCAGTAATATCTCTAATATTTCCCAAAACCGAAACTATATTATTTTCATCATCAAATTCAGGGCTTAACAACCAGTCCAGATAAACTTTTCCTGTTTTCCCTTCAAATTCAATAAGTTGGTTGTGTGTTTTCCCACTATCAAAAACGGTTTGAATGCAATTTTCCCAAAAGTCACAATCTTCAGACGAAAATCCAAGATCGCGATGCGATTTTCCGATATAATCCAGATGATTTATTCCTGAAAGTCTATAAGCAGAGGGGCTGGCATAAAGATGCTTATAATTTCGGTCGAAACGGTTAATGATATCCTGCGTGTTATCGGCAAGCGTATGGTATTTTGCTTCACTTTCCTTCAGAGCCAGTTCTGATAATTTACGATCTGTAATGTCTAATGCAATTCCACCAAGAAGTGGTTTTTGTCCTTGTTGTGGAATTGTAAATTTTTGTGTTTCAAAATAATGCACTTTTCCATCTAGCAGCATCATGCTTTCTTCAATTTTTTTATAACCCAATTTCAATACATGCATATCATCTTCTAAGAATTTTGCTCCAATTTCATTGGGAAATACTTCAAACATGTCTTTTCCCAGCCATTTTGAAGCACCCAGGGCATTGTCCAAAAAATGATTTACAAACAAAGCTTTACCCTCATGATCTTTTATAAATACTATAGCAGGTAACTGATCCATAAACATGGTAAATCTTGCTTCGCTTTCTTTAAGTTGAGAAGTTAATTCATTTGCTATTTGTTGTGCTCTGATACGAGTATTCATTAACAACAGGGATAAATAAAAAAGCAATATGCTGATTATAAAGCTGCTAATTAAAACCAGAAGAACTTTGCTTTGAAGGTATGGAAATTGGAGGATAGAGTCTGTAAACTGCAAAGTCCATTCTTTTTCATTAAAAACGATAGGAATAGTAAATGTTTGAGCTGTTTCGTCATCCTGAGTTGTTTTATCAATTTTTTGACTGTCGAATAAAATTGAATTTTGCGAAACGCTGTCATTTTCAAAAATACGTAAATGAATTTTGCTGATATTGTTTAAATCCCAACGCCCTAAAATACCTTTCATTAAATCATCCATCCTATATGGACTATATACC
>JBAWXD010000399.1:0-1985 GCA_037144275.1 Paludibacter sp.
GGCAAAATGGCAATGGCTTTCGTTTATCTAATTTTTTAAATACTGATTCGCATTAATATTAGTCTTTCATAAACTTAGTTCTCATTTCGTTAATTCCGGATACAACTTCCAATATATATACTCCTTTACTCAATTTTTCGACATTTATCGAGTTTGATTTTCCTATTTGGTTAAATACCATTTTTCCGGTTAAGTCTGTGATGATGATTTTATTAAGATTATCAGTACAAGGTATCTCAATGGATAATTCTTTATCTACAGGGTTTGGATAAATTTTGATTGATGATATTATAATATTCTTATCAATACCAGAAGGTGAAAGCGTAATTTTGCGAATTTTTTGACTTGCACTCACATATAAGTTTCCATTAATATCTGAAGCAATAACATCAGGATACTTAAAAAGTGCTGTAGAAATATCACCGTCAGAAAAACCACTTACTGAACCTGAAAATGTACTTACAGCACCTGTTGATGTGATTTTTCGGATTCTGTGATTATAACTATCAGCAACAAACAAATTCCCCTGAGTATCGATTGTCAGACTTGAAGCTGTATTAAATTTTGAATCTAATCCAACTCCATCAGCAAATCCTCTATCAGAACCTGCCAAAGTGCTTACTTCGCCTGAGGCTGAAATTTTTCTTATTTTGCTATTATCTGAATCCATAACAAATAAATTACCGGAGACATCGATAGCAATTCCACACGGATTAAAAAATTTAGCAGAATTTGCCGGACCATCCAAATAACCCGCTATACCACTGCCTGCTATTGTACTTACAACTCCATCAGGAGTGACTTTTCGTATCCTTTGACCATCAGTTACATATAAATTGCCAGCTGCGTCAATTGTTAATCCTGCAGGTCCGCTAAATTGAGCATTTATACCTTGTCCATCAGCTATTCCAATTACTCCTGAGCCTGCAAAAGTACTAACTTCAGCATTAGGAGTAATTTTTCTTATTCTGTAATTTCCCAGGTCGGCTACATAAACATTCCCTTTTGCATCGGTAACTATTCCTTCAAGATACATAAATTGTGCTTCTGCTCCCAGCCCATCTTTATAACCAAATATACCTGAACCAGCAAATGACGTTACATTGCCTGTTGGGCTGATTTTTCGGATTTTGTTATTATTATAATCAGATACATAAACATTCCCTGTCGCATCAACAGCTAAACCGGTTGGAGTTGCAAATTGTGCTGTAGCACCTGTTCCATCAGCATAACCTTTTGTACCTGAACCAGCCAAAGTACTCACTATTTGTGCTTGAGAATTTAAAATGAAAATAAATGCTGTTGTTAGAATAAAAATCCTTTTCATAATTTTTAAAAATATTGTTTTGTATATTCTTGATTTCACTTTTCACGTGATCCTATGCTGCCGCACGAATCTTTTGTATGGCAATTATTTCAGAGTCACCACGCGATTGATCGCGCGGTAGCAGCGTTTCATTTTCTTGAAATTAATTTTTTACATCTTGAACAAAAAAATAGTTTTTCTCTATCTACCTGACTAATAGTTCCATTCGCATCGTTCATGATACATTTTGGATCAAACTTACAATGGTTTAATCCTAAGTTATGACCAACTTCATGAATACAAACTTTTTCCATACGCTCTTTAAATAGTGCTTCAGTTGCATGTCTTTTCAAACGAAAAGTTGAAACCAAACAGGTCTTACCCGGACAGTAACCAATCCCGAATATACCCCACTCATCAGAATTCCGTCTCTTATATTTAATTGCAATGTCCTTTTCGGTAATTATCATCAGATTATCATCTGAGTTGAATTTGCTGAGTATTTTATTAGCTTCATATCTGGTTTTACTTTTTGCTAACAAGTCTGTGATTAAAGGTTTTTCAGGAAGCACTTCAACCTTTAGGTTGTAAAACTTTATTAGTGAGTTTTTTACAACAAATAAAGTTGTTTGACTCACATTCCCTAATGGCAAGATACGAATTGTTGACAAGCTGTTAC
>JBAWXD010000400.1:0-1968 GCA_037144275.1 Paludibacter sp.
TAATCAAGATATTTCTAATTGGGATGTTTCGAATGTTATTAATATGGGTTATATGTTCAATTCTAGTGAATTTAATGGTGATATTAATGAATGGAATGTATCAGATATAACTATAACAGATGCAATGTTTACTGAAAGTCCACTGAAAAATAATAAACCTGAATGGTATAATGATTAAAAATATATAATTTATATATGTATACAAATATAAAAAGTTTTAAAGAAAGTCTAAATCTAAATGAGAGATTAGATTTAGTAGTAGCAAAAGATTCATACGTCAAAAAACTCAAATCAGGATATCTTCCCATCCCAACTTGTTTGCCATCAATGGTTACCATGTTGGTGAGAATTGATGTTGTAATTGTAGCTGAATAAATTCCACCTCCTTCATTTGTCCAGGTTGTCAGGGTTTTAAATCCTGTAATAATGGGTTTCGCACCTGTTCCATAAGCACTCAGGGTGATTGGGCTACCACTTGCACCTGATTTGGGAACATTAATAGTACCGTAAAAAACGTCACCCTTATTAAAGTAGACAGTTGTACCTGGAGTAAATAATGAAGATGAGTTATTTAATTTTGAAATACTCTGCCAGGCAGTAGCAGGAGTTGTTCCATTTGCCCCATCGTCACCGTTTGCTGCAATATAATAATTAGTCGCATTTACCTTAACCGCAGTAACTAAAAACAGAATAAGGATTAATAATGATAAAGGTTTGCTATATGTAAGTAAATTTCTTTTGGTTTCCATTTTAGTAGATTTGTGAATGTTTTTTTAAGCAAATTGATTATTTACAGGTATTTTCGTATTTTATGAATCAATCGGAACTTCTAATTTGCTTTTGTTGTAGCTGTAACTGTTCCTCTAAGGATTTTATTTTTCATTATTTTAAACGTGTAATTCGTGTTTGCTAATAAGCCGGTAAATGTTTTATTTTGAGCAGTTAAATCGCCCGCTTTAAGCATTGTGGTATCACTTACACTTCCACTGGTTTTTATAATGGAGGTTACGTGTCTGCTGGCTAACCAGGATAATTTGATGGAAGTTGCCGTAATATCTCCAGTGTTTACGATATTTGCAGTCTGATTTGAAAATACATTCTCAAACAAAAAAATAGTTGAAGTTTTGAAATCAGCATACTTAACTCTTCCGTCTTTACTCACAGCTTTTATTCTTGCATACAACGTTGTATTACTGTTAAGCCCTGTCACAGAAACTGATGTTGTATCTTTATTCATCAGCAGGGTATCAATATTGCTTACAAAATTGTCGGAACTTATCTGGACAATGTAGTTCGCATTGGGTAGTGTTGTCCAAACAAACTTCATGGAGAATCCCTCCATGTCAGCAGTTGGAGTGTACATAATTAACTGCGGTGAGTCTAATTTCACTTCTTCTTTTTGAGTGCATGACTGAAATGCAAAAACAGAAAGCAGCAATAAAAGTGACAGACTATAAAGTTGAATGTTGTTTTTCATTTGTGTTGATTTTTAAAACTTTGGACAGAAATGGAATCAGAAAAAAGAAATTGAAGAGAGAAAACACAACAGGTTTTTCCAGGAAAAACCGATTGTGTTTTAAAAATAAATGATGAGGTTTATTGTTTAATGAACTTACTTGCTTTACCGTTAATACTAATAATATACATTCCGTTTGATAAACTACGGGTGTACATCCCATTTGCTTTGGATTTTTCGATAAGTAAACCATTTGAAGTGTAAAGTTCTATATTTGACTCACCTGTTAACGGTACAGCTATACCCACTGAGTTGCATATAATGCGTGGGTTTGTAGTTGATTCAATAGTATTCAATTTTGTAGTAAAACTTGACTCTAATGCTCCCATTCTTGGTGTGCCGCCTCTGGAAGTAATTGCTGTAAAGTCAGTTGTAATTCCAGCAATAGGCGTACCCGGCAAGGACACTGTTGCATTTGTTCTATAATCGGTTGCCAAAGTTCCTCCTGCATT
>JBAWXD010000401.1:0-1960 GCA_037144275.1 Paludibacter sp.
CGCATGCATTCAACAAACCATCATTTGTAACCAACCAAAAAGTGGAAACTTCTAAATATTACGATGTGGTCAATTTTGCCAAACAATTGACCGTTCCAGGTTTCTATGCATTTGGATTTAATGACGAATCATGTCCTCCAACTTCTACATATTCTGCTTATAACAGTATTACAGCACCCAAAACTTTACTTATTGCAAAAGAAATGGGACATGCTTCAACAACAAAGCAACAAAACAAGTCGAATGAATTTTTATATAAACAGCTTAATTTAAAATAAAATATCAGTTTAGCAATTTCAAAGCAGTAAAATTACCTTTCAATTTGAAACTTTACAAATTATGAAAAAATCAATTCAGAAATACATAACTGTAGCACTATTGTTTATCTGTATATCATTTACTGTTGCTGAAAGTCCTGTAAAAATTACCGTAACAGCCGACCATGCTGATTGGGTTTACCAACTAAAAGAAAGGGTAAAGTTTAAGGTTTTTGTAACTCAAAATGGAGCATTACTCAACAATGTGAAAATCAGTTATGAAGTGGGTGCTGAAAAAATGATTCCAACTTTAAAAAGCTCAGTTAATCTGGGAAATGGTCAACTGGAAATTGATGGAGGCACAATGACCAGCCCTGGATTTCTACGTTGCACCGTAAGAGCTGAAATTGAAAATAAAAACTATCGTGGTATGGCTACAGTAGCTTATAATCCTGAGAAAATTGAATCGACAACTACTGTTCCTACTGATTTTCTTCAGTTTTGGGACAAGGCAAAAGCAGATAATGTGAAGATACCATTGGATGCCCAAATGACATTACTCCCAAATAAATGTACAGAGAAGGTAAATGTATATCAAATCAATGTTCAAAACTGTAAAATAGGAATGCGGGTGTATGGAATATTATGCGTACCCAAAGCTCTCGGAAAATATCCAGCCCTACTTTGTTTGCCGGGATCAGGTGTGAAACCCTATTATACGGGGATTGTAGATAAAGCGGAGAAGGGGATGATTACATTGGTAATTGGCATTCACGGCATACCCGTAACCTTGGATTCAATAGTTTATGCCAACTTAGACCGTGGAGCTTTGGCCGAATATCAAACTTTTAACCTTGACAACAAAGATGAATATTATTTCAAGCATGTTTATTTGGGTTGTGTTCGTGCTATTGATTTTATAACTACCCTACCCGAATATGATGGTCATAATCTGATTGTTTCCGGAGGTAGTCAGGGAGGAGCTTTGGCTATAGTGACCGCTGCATTAGATAAACGGGTCATTTGTCTTTCGTCATTTTATCCGGCACTTTGCGATGTCACAGGATATCAATTTGGAAGGGCAGGTGGCTGGCCACTTGAATTCAATAAACCGGAATTGGCCACAAAGGAAAATATGGAAACCTTACGATATTACGATGTAGTTAATTTTGCTAAACAATTGACAGTCCCTGGATTTTATGCTTTCGGTTTTAATGATGTATATTGTCCACCGACTTCAATATACGCAGCCTATAATAGTATTTCAGCACCTAAAACATTAGTGATTGCCAAAGAAATGGGGCATTCTTTATCGGCTGAGCAGAAAAATAAGTCAAATGAATTTCTGTATAAGCAATTGAATGTGAAATAATCAATTAGAAATCATTTTTTTATGTTTGAAAAACATTATTATAAAGCTACCGGAATCACCATGATTCTTTTACTCATTCAGTTTTCATTATTTGCATTCAAGCCAAAAGACTTGATTTTTAAGGATGGCGACCGGGTGGCATTTATTGGAAACAGTATTACGCATGGTGGTTTATATCATTTATATATCCAAAGCTATTATCAAACTCGTTTTCCGGAAAGGAATATAGAGTTTTACAATTGTGGAGTTGGTGGAGATATTACAACAAATGTCTTAGATAGAATGGATTACGATATCTTATCACATAATCTAACAGTTGCAGTCATAAAAT
>JBAWXD010000402.1:0-1941 GCA_037144275.1 Paludibacter sp.
CACTTCAAAGCTATCATTAATAATCGTATCTCCATCAGCATCTAATGTAATATTCGCACCAGACTGAATGGTAACCGGCCCTGTTGGTTTACTCGTAGTTACATTTGATCCTACTGTAATGTTGTAGGCATTAATGGTTTTAGTTCCGCTTAATGTTTCGTTCTGTATATAATAATCGGACGAATACATATAGGGGATATAATTATGCTTGGTGATGGTAACACAATACGATGTTGGAACATTATAAAATGTTTTACCTGACGTGAGTGTATCCACTTGAAAATAACTAACTCCATTATCACTCGCGCTTATTACACAAATCTTACAATTTGTCACACTCCCGGTATTCACAGTTACAGAAGTACCATTTCTGGTTACAGTTGCACTGCTAAATTTGGCGGGTGCTGCCGTCCACATCTGAGTTTCAGGACAACCAATAAGATTATGGGAATAATATAATTCGAGATTATAATTACTTTGTTTTGACAGAAAATCAGCTACGCCAATATGAGAACAATAATCGTTACTATAAATTAAATCGCCAAACGCTTGATTTATATAATTTGATCCCGGTGTTAAACCATATTTCGTGTTACCTAAAAATGCTACACCTCCGGTTTGTGGTAATACAGTAAAAGACTCACCACAATTACGAGCTCCATAATTACCATGGTTACTGGTTATGTCATATGGAGTAACATCACAGCTATTAGAATATAAAATAGATGGAAAGTTTGCATTGTTTAGATTGTCGAGACCATTACCGGTTTCATGCATTGAGTATGGTGAACAATATTCATAATTATCTTCAGCATAAATGCCCCAACCTTTACCGTTTTTCATATTCACACCATCAGACATAGTTCCAATTCCACTTTGTCCAGGATTACAATTATACCACCCTGGTCCAGAACCTCCATGGCAGAACCAGCCAAAAAAACCATAATGATTTTTCATTTCATTAATTACATCAGCACCTTTTGTTGTACCTAGTGTTGAACCACAATATCCATATATATCATATATAGAACTTGATGATGGTTTCTCTCCCCAAATTTTAGGAGTGTAGGTCGGAAAATGGTTACTTACTCCTTCAGCTTCAGCATCATCTTGCAATTGGTCAGTCTCTATTGCGAAGTAATTTAACAGATAACTATTATCTCCGTTCCCTGGATTTTGTTCGTAGAGTAGTACCTTATTAGACCAGTTTTGAATATCCAAGGTATTTGAACAAATAAGTCTGCCAACAAAAATATCAGGTAATGACTTTGGATAATATCCAGCAGCCCAGTTGTGGCTTAAATCACAAAAATATGCATCTGTAGGGAAATAATAATAACCCCATGTAGTGTCATTGGCATCATATTTGATTCTTATTGGCACATTTGTATTATAATCCCCTGCAATCAAAGCCCATGTTGTTGGTCCATTTGTGTGAGCATCGTGTAAGTATTGTCTTACTTTACCGGGGTTATCATTTATGACAGGATTACTAATAGCGTCACCTGTATAATTACTATAGATATCGTTTGTAGTCACTATACCGATATTAATTCCTTTTCGCTTTTTCCAATTTACAAAATCAGTGAAGCCACTTGCTAATGAAGCATCGGTTATAACTACATATTCATAATAGGGAAGAGTAGAACTTGTAGAAGCTCCTACTTTTGCCATAACTTTGGAAGAAGAATTCGCAGATTTCAGGACAATAGAACTCGAATCGGCACTTGCCAACTCAGGATTTACAACTACTGATTTTAGTATGCTCATCACTTCCCTCATTCTCTTTTTGGGATGTACTTTTTTTCCACTTGCATTATCATCTCCCACTGTTTCTATTTTCAATTCAAACTGGCTGCTATAAATAATTTTTTTAGATGATGGGAAATATTGCATAGGGCTAACTTCAATATTCACTAATTCAAGGTCACCATCCAGATA
>JBAWXD010000403.1:0-1928 GCA_037144275.1 Paludibacter sp.
CCCTGATAGAATGAGAATTTATAATTACTCTTTGAAGGTTTGAAAACTGGAGCTGCAATTTGTTCAACAGATTTATTCTCAATTACTTCTGATTGCGGTCTTTTTGACTGAAAATCTGAATTACCAAAGTCAATAAAATTGGTATCTTTGTCTTGCGTTATTATATTTACCCCTGAGGACTTTGGCGAGTCTGAAGGGGTTTGTTTTTGGTCCATCATAGTTTTTCTGATTTAGAAGATTTGTGGTAGTTTTTATCCAATAACTGTTTAATATCTGAAACATGGTAATAAATTTTATTGCCTATCTGTGAGAAATTTATCACACCGGTATCTCTCCATGTTTGTGCTGTTTTTTGACTGATTCCCATTAAATCCATGAAATCACTATTTTCAATGATTTGAATTTGCTCAGGTGCTTTGGGTTTGTTTAGTACTTTGACAAGGGCTGAAAGCTGCTTTTGCATCTTTACGTAATTCTCGTCAATCATTTTCAATGAATCACGCTTTTCTTCTTCTTCGTCAAACTTTTTGTAAATGTCTGCAACGAATTTTTCGAGGTATGTTTTGTAGTCTGTCATTTGCGTATAGATTTAGGTGGTTTAATATACGCGACTGAGGGCATAGTTAATAATTCATCTCTGGTCTGTTTGCGACCGGATTGAATCCATGAGGTCAACTCTGATTCTGTAAAATAGAGTCGCTTTCCCACTTTTGAAAATGGAATAGTACGTTTGCTTACAAATCCGTAGAGTGTAGGCACGGTAAGATTTACGAACTTAGCAGCTTCTGTAATTGACATTGGTTTGTCAGAAGGTGCATTAGAAATGGTTGTTTGTTGCGATTTGAGCAACAGTTCGAGTGAGTCAACTTTTTCAAGTAATAAACTCACTGCTTGTGGAAGATTTTCGAAAGAAACTACATTTGTATTCATTTTTTATTGTGCTTTGTGTGGCACAAAAAAAATGTGCCACTGATTAGAATGGCACAAAAGTAGATTTTTGGTATCTTGTATGTTATTGATATTCAGTTGTTTATAGTTGCCAGACAACTACAAACAACTAGACAACTGGATTTTCTAGTATTTTGGTGAGTTTTTGTTTAATATCTATATAATCAGCATCGAATTCAAGCGCAGTATTTAGATTTAGCTCCTGTGAAAATTGGTCAATATATTTGTTTATTGCTTCCATTTTGTTGAATTTAGCATCTTCTTTAAAAAGTTGAATAAAATGTTTTCGAGAATGTGTTTTTGAATTTGAAATGATATTGATTATTTTATGATCGTTTCGGAGAAGTGAAATTAAAATTGCCAGCCGTTTTCCTTCTAAATCATTAAAGGCAATTTGAATCTTCTGAATTAATTTATAATTTGATTTGTCAATTAGGAAATCATCGAGAGTAGCTATTTTAATTTTATCGTTTTGCTCAGGTTTGTTTTCCATTTTAGAAACTTCGGAAAGTGTTGAATGTTTTATTTGTTCTTCAAGTACATTAATCACTTTTTTGTATTGCTGTATTTGTTCTGGATATTCGTGCATATTAAACGCATAGTAAATACCATCGGTGCCTAATACACTCATTTCCAATTGTGCCATACCTTCGGCATATATTTCTTTCTTTTTAAGTAAATCAGATTCATTTTCTGCCAGTTTTCTTCTTTCTTTAAATCCAAATCCAATGCTTTGTGGAGTGTAATTATCTAAAATGTGAAAAGGTAAAAGAGTAAAAAACCAATAAAGTTTCTCGAAGAATTCATTTAGAAACTTGTATCCCTCAATATTCAAAATTATTATTGATTTAAATTCATCTTTTTTGTCATCCCATTTGTAAGTTTCTTTGTTGTCAAAAAAATTACAATACGAAATTATTGATTCATTCAAATGCTTAGTAATTAAGTTTTTAAATAATAATCTTTTTTCATTGTTTAAT
>JBAWXD010000404.1:0-1915 GCA_037144275.1 Paludibacter sp.
TTCGGAGGAGTAGCAACTTCTTCATTTACAGTTGACAGCGATACACAAATAACTGCCACAGTTCCTTCTACCGGTACTTCAGGAAATATATCAGTAACAAGTGCTAGTGGTACTGGGATTTCGGGAATTTTTCTTTGGTTGAATACGGGTACTGTATACACCAATCCATCTACATCCACCACTGATTATTGGCAAACTCATTTCTATTATTCAAAATGTACTGATTACATAGGCTATAATACTAAAGAAGTTGCCGGATCTGATTATCTTGACTATAATGGAAGTAGTAGCATATATTTTTACAATATAAAAGTTTCTACAGCTGGAAGTTATAAAGCCAGAGTAACCTACTCTTGTGGGACGACAAGTGTGCTTAATGTATCGGTAAATGGAGCTACTAATGTTTCAAGTGGAACAATACCAATAGGTTCCACATCAACTTTTGATATACCGGTTACATTTATTGCAGGTACAAATACTATAAAGTTAGCTCAAACAACCAACTGGCCTCGTGTATTAGGGATACAGTTAATAGGAGGTGGTCCAATTATTACCTCATTTACACCTATATTTCAAAAGAATGGTGGCTCAGTTACAATTACCGGTGTGAATTTTACAGGAGCTAGTGCAGTGAGTTTTGGTGGAACCGCAGCCAGTTCGTTTACCGTAAACAGCGATACGCAAATAACTGCCACTGTTGGTGCAGGTGCTACTGGAAGTGTGAGCGTTACAGCTCCACTTGGAACTGGAAGTCTTTCGGGATTTTCCTGGTCTCCGGTTACTTGCTACGATGTGATGACCTCAGGAGTAAATGATTTTTGGCTAAGTCATTTTTATTACGCCAAATGTACCGATTATGTAGGATCAAATACAAAAGAAGTATCCGGTTCAGATTATTTGGATTTTAATGGAGGCAGCAATATTGATTTCACCAATATCTCTGTAACAGATGCAGGAAGTTATGTAGCTACAATAAACTATCATAGTGGTTTTCCTACCAATACCCTTAATGTTTCGGTAAATACAGGAATAAATGTTTTGACTAGTAATTTGCCACTATCAGCTACACCCACAACCTTTGATATACCAGTTACACTGCTTGCAGGTAGCAATTCTATCAAGTTAACTCAAGCTACTAACTGGCCCAGGGTATTAGGAATTCAGCTAAGTAGATCATTTTCAACCTCATTCTCTGCAGAAAAGCAATATAAATATACAGTAACAGGTTTCAATAAATCAATAAAAATATGTGGACTTAATACCAAAATCAATCATATTGAAATTTTTTCAATTGAAGGTAGATTAATTGATTCTGAAATGACTCAACAAGCGACTTGTGTTAGAGCAATAAATCAAGGCATTTATTTGGTAAAGGTAAACGGTAAACCTTCTAAAGTCGTAGTTCAATAATACTATTTTACAGCTGTCTAAAATTATTTGGACGGCTGTAAATTCGACGAATAATTTTAAAAAATGATAAATAGCGTATATTGACCAGAAATTAGTATTTTTTGAACCAAATTATTTACAATGTATTTGTGTTTAACCATACTTTTGTTGCTATAATTCTCAATGTTTAATAATTAATAATCAAAAAAATGAAAACAAAATTACTTTTTAGAATGTACACTGCATTTTTTGTATGTGGTTTGTCTTTTACGAGTGTGAATTCCCAAACAGTTGATTGTAAGGATTCTACCTTGGCTAGTGCCCCTGACTTCTGGTTAAGTAACTTTTACTTTTCTAAATGTACCGATTATCTAAACACAGGTGGTAAAGATTTTGGGACAAGTGCATTAGTGGATTTTAACACAAATGGGTATATAAACTTTAATAATATTTTCATATCAAAAGATGCAGATTACACTGCACGGTTGACGTATGGTATTGGTTATGCTGATCCGGTAACCGGATG
>JBAWXD010000405.1:0-1914 GCA_037144275.1 Paludibacter sp.
GGTCTTCCAGTTTAAAAATATGATACCCATATGGGGAAATGACAATCCCGCTAAAACTTCCCTTTTTCATTTGAAAAATAACATTTGTCATAAAATACGGCAAATCTCTTTTACTAAAATACCCCAGGTCCCCGCCGGCTTTGGCTTCAGACCCTGTCGAATACTTTACAGCCAAGCCCGCAAAATCTTTTCCGGCTTTTAGTTCTTTTTGCACACTTTTTATCTTTTCTAGGCTGTCCACGACTATCTGTCTGGCTTTGGCTCTGTCAAGAGTCCGAAACTCAAGAATATTCGTCCAAAAATAATCCTTTAGTTCCTGCCGATTTATCGTTATCCTGTTTTTCATTACATAATTTATTTCTTTTTTTATTATCAATTTTTCTTTTATATCAATGAGCCAGTCCGTATACCTTAAACCAGCCTCTTTGAGTACTTTCTTTATTTCTTTTTTTGAATAGCCTGGCACAAAGTTTTTTATTTCCACATCCAGATCTTCTGTGGTCACTTTTATATTGTCTTGTTCTGCCTTTTCCAAAATAAGCATATTGTTAATAAGTAGGTTTAGAAAAATCCTTGTATCTTCTTCTTTTGCGAGTGTTACATTGTAAAGTTTTGCTTTTACAAGAAGTGTTTTTTCGTTTAACATTTCACCATTTACTTTGGCCAAAGGTTTCCCGCCAAAATTAAGTCCACACCCTGCTGCTACAAAAAAACATACACAGCCCAAACCTACTATTATTAGACGCTTTACAAGCGGCCTATGGGACCAAATAAAAAAGGGCGGAAGGCATAAGCCAGCCGCCCTTTGATGTCCCATTTTAATATCAGCTATCCTGTTATTTTCCGACTGGCTTCACAGGCGCTTTTTTAGAGTTTGCCGCTGCTTTTGCCGCTTCCATTTGTGCTGGATTTATCTGCATCCCTGTAGGTGGGGCTGCTGGTCCAAGCTTGTCTTCATTAATTATTATATTGGCTGCCGCTTTAAGCGAATCAAACCACTTCTGTCTCGCTAGATATGTTTTTATATTATCTGCACGTCGCCAGGATAGCTTGACATTCACTGCCTCTTTGCCGACATTGTCTGTATATCCTTCGATGACCGCTGACGTTGAGGGATATTTACTCATAAAGTCAGCAACTTTCTTGATGTCATTGTGATACTTTGGTTTGATGTTTGCTTTGCCGGTATCAAATTGTACATTCGAAGTAATTGAAACCTTTTCTGGCACCGGTTCCGTTTTATAAACTGGTGCCTGCTTTGGTGCTAAGCCGGTTGCTTTTACAGTCTTCTTCTCTTTTTCAACTTCAATAGGTTGAGATATGGGAACAGCTACCGATTTTTCAGCTATTAGGTTATCGAGCTTCTGGGTAGGCTGGACTGAATACAATTCCGGATTGACGTCTGCGACGTTAAATGGATTTATGGATTTTTGAGAAGCACAACTGACAAGCAATAAGCTCACCATCAAAAATGAAATATTTCTTAAGAAATACGCTAACATGATTTATCTCTTGCAGAATGAGGAACTAAAAGAAGAAATAACTTGTTTAGCTTCCACATGTTGTTCATTCTTAGCCTCCTTTGAATCAGAATAGTGTTTTGTTATTGCTATATTGAACAAAGGTAAATTCACGATAATTTTATTCGTTCTAATACTGTTTCACGGACTTTACGGCAGACTCCTTATGCCGTCACTCTTTACTATTCAATCTTCCGGTTCTATTTTTTTGCCAGTTGTCTTGCAAAAAGTGTCAGCCAGATGACGACAAATATCATCATGGCGACACAAAGCTTATACGCCACCATTGCCCACAGCCAGATAGTGCGGATTTCTTGCCAGGTAACGCTTTCACCCCAAAAGAAAAGTATTTCTGAAGGCTGCCTTGGTATAATTAGCAAATAAGCAAACCATT
>JBAWXD010000406.1:0-1880 GCA_037144275.1 Paludibacter sp.
CTAAGGGAAAGTTTATATTTAAGACCAGTGTCCTGAATCTTTATTTTCCTTTCAAATATATTGCTTTGAAGGAGTCGGACAATGCGCAAATCAGTTTTACATTATTTTCTGATGCAAATTTTGACGGAGGAACGTTTATTGGCACAAATTCTACAAGTTTTGTGCTGAAAACACCTATCAAAAAGGCTAAAAATCAATCCCTTAATTAATTATAATTTTCAGCATAGAACTTAATAAAGAATGATTATTAATGAAAAGTTGTAAAACCTCTGGTTTTACAACTTTTTTTATTGATGCATTTGTATTATTCTGCAAAATTTATCTTCTAATTATACGCGTTTTTGTATAATATGATTAAAATACAAAATGAAATTCATTCATATCAAAAACTTATTCTATTTTTACGCTCAATTTTGAAATTAAAGATTTGAAAAATATGAAAAGAATTCAATTATTTATTTTGTTCACTATATTTTGTTTATTTGGAGTAATTAAATCCGCTAATACCTTTGTCCGCTGGGGAAGTACCGGTAATCCATTGACCGGACTGACTGTGACCTGGAAAAATACAGGGACAACCGATCAAATTAAATGGGGATTAACCACTTCGTATGAGAATGGTTCATTTACTCCGGTAAAACGAACTGCATACACCGGATACTTCTTTGATTATCAGTTTCCAACGATGACTGCAGCTACAACGATTCATTATCAGATTTATGATTCTTCAACTTCAACCTGGAGTGCCGATTTGACTTACCAGACCTCTTCAAATGATCCGGCAAGTAAATTCTCCTTTTTGGTTTTGGGCGACAGCCGTACCAATATGACGGTTTGGCAAACAGTGGCCAACCTTGCCAAAGCTAAAAATAGTGATTTTGGACTATTTTCGGGTGATGTTACTGCAAATTCAGGTACTGGTACTAACTGGGATACTTGGTTCTCAAGCGGAACAAGCCTGATAAGTCAAAAGTTGTTATATCATTGTGAAGGAAACCATGACAGTAACGCGAATGGAAATGAGGCTGTTTACCTGACTCAGTTCATCTTACCGAATAATAAACAATATTATACTTTCAATTATGGAAATGCTGTTTTTATAGTTCTTAACTCTGAAGTTCCAACCGATGCTACTCAGTTGACATGGTTAAAAACAACACTGGCTGCAAACGTAGATAAAACATGGAAAGTAGTCATGTTTCATAAACCATTTTACACTATTGGAACTCATGCAGCAGATATGACAAGTTACAAAAGTACCTGGTGGAAAGTATTTGATGATAACGGGGTAGATATAATTTTTAATGGTCACGACCACATGTATGAACGGTCGAAGCCTATTAATCTAAATGTCAATGCAACAGCACCTGTTTCAACTTATGGAAGTGGTCCAACTCAGGGCAGATGTCAGATTGTATGTGGTGGCTCCGGCGCTCCATTATACACCGGGACGATTACTAATATGATTGATCAGTATTCAAGTACTTATCATTTTTGCAAGATTAATGTAGTAGGGAATACTCTTACTGATTCAACCTTTGATTCAACAGGAAAACTTATTGATACTTTTGTTTTACAAAAATCTGCCACCGGAATTTCACAACCATTACAGACTTTTCATCAAATAGATGTCATTCCTAATCCAAATAATGGACAATTCCACTTAAAATATGTGTCGGAACAAAACGGAAAAGTTAATATACGAGTTTCAGACTTAAATGGAAAAGAAGTAAAGAAACTTATAGCCGAAAAATCTGAATCAGAATTCAACTATAATCTATCCTTGAAAAATCTGCCAAAAGGTCTTTACAGCGCTGAAGTCAGTTTAAATAACCAGACTGATCACGCACTTTTTATTGTAAAATAAGGATTCTCTTTAA
>JBAWXD010000407.1:0-1864 GCA_037144275.1 Paludibacter sp.
TTTATTGATTATCTGAATGTTACAAGTACTAAAAAATGTTATGCGGAAAACAGGAAAAATGCACAGGAATTACTTTCAAATGCTTAATATCTGACTTACTAGCTTAAAACTTTTGAAATTTATTTTTAGTTCAAAAAAAGGCTGACCTGAAATAATCAGATCAGCCTCAATTATATTATATTGAGAAATTATTTGTTATATCCTTGTTCGTGAACACTGCTAACCGAACGTCCCGAAGGATCATTTAAGTTTTTAAAGGCAGCATCCCATTCTAGCGCGATAGGTGTACTACAAGCTACTGAAGGCACCGAAGGTACGCATAGCGAAGCAGCATCAGAAGGGAAGAAATCAGTGAAAATAGTCCGATAATAATATTCTTCCTTGTTCATTGGTGGATTTATAGGATAGGTTTCATTTACCTTCGACATTTGCTCATCGGAAACCATTTCAGAAGTCATCGCTCGCAAGGTGTCAATCCAATTGTAACCCACACCATCCGAAAATTGTTCTTTTTGACGCCAGGCTACGCTTTCAGGTAAATAACTTTCGAATGCTTTTCGCAAAATCCATTTTTCCATCTTCCCATTCATACCACACATTTTGTCTTTAGGATTCAGGCGCATGGCTACATCCATAAATTCTTTGTCTAGAAATGGCACACGACCTTCAACTCCCCACGAAGCCAATGATTTATTGGCACGTAAACAATCATACAAATGAAGTTTATCCAGTTTTCGAACAGTTTCTTTGTGAAATTCTTCAGGATTTGGAGCTTTGTGGAAATAGAGGTAACCACCGAAAATTTCGTCAGCACCTTCGCCTGAAAGCACCATTTTTACTCCCATCGATTTAATTACACGTGACAAAAGGTACATAGGAGTACTGGCACGAATGGTAGTAACATCATAGGTTTCAACGTGATAAATTACATCGCGAACTGCATCTAAGCCTTCCTGAACGGTAAAATGAATTTCGTGATGAATGGTTCCGATATGGTCGGCCACCTTGCGGGCGGCAATTAAATCGGGTGAACCTTCCAAGCCCACTGCAAAAGAGTGAAGTTGTGGCCACCAGGCTTCTTCTTTATTTCCTGACTCAATACGTTTTGCTGCATGTTTTTTAGCAACTGCCGATATAATTGATGAATCGAGTCCTCCAGATAGCAATACGCCATAGGGAACATCCGACATTAACTGGCGCTCAACGGCATCTTCAAGGGCCTGACGCAACTCGTCAATACTGGATACATTATCTTTTACAGCTTCAAAACTTTCCCATTCACGTTTGTACCAGTGGGTAGCTTTTTTGTCCGGACTATAAAGGTATTGACCGGGAAGAAATTCTTCAATTTTTGAACAGTAGCCTTCCAATGCTTTTAACTCTGAAGCCACATAATAGGTTCCTTCATCGTCCCAACCCTGATAAAGTGGAATAATACCAATGTGGTCACGACCCACCATGTAAATGTCATTTTCAATATCGTATAGTGCAAATGCAAAAATACCGTTCAAATCTTCCATGAAATTCGGACCTTTATCGCGATACAAGGCAAGGATTACCTCACAGTCAGATTTTGTAAGGAATTCGTATTTTCCTTCAAATTGTTTGCGTATTTCCTGATGATTATAAATTTCGCCATTGACTGCCAGCACCAATTTGCCATCTTTGCTGAAAAGTGGTTGTTTACCGGATTCCGGGTCAACGATAGACAAGCGTTCGTGTGCTAAGATAGCTTTCTCATCGGAATAAACTCCTGACCAGTCCGGACCACGATGCCGGATACGTTTTGACATTTTTAATACTTGAGGCCGCAAAGCCTGAACCGGTTGTTTTATATCAAATGCACATACAATTCCACACATAT
>JBAWXD010000408.1:0-1860 GCA_037144275.1 Paludibacter sp.
GTAACCGTTAGTCGTGAAACCATAAGTAGCTGTAATGCTGTTATTATAAATAATATTATTGTTGAAACTGTAATTGCGGGTTCCCGTACCATTGTTTCGTTCGGAAATTATTATTGGTGACTGATTTGCGGGAATATAAACTGTATTATTGTAAATATTAATATCCATCACGGGATAGTTTACACAAAAAATGATTCCATGATCGTTCTGACTTATATTGTAACGGCAAACTAAACTATCATCGGCCTGAACAGTGCAATTCCAGAATAATCCGTGAGCATTGTCATGGCTGTAATTGTATTGACAAATAGTACCCGACGAACGTAAATCTGCATCGTACAAGCTTCCATCGTAATCGGGTGAATTATTCAGATAGCCTTCGTTGTATTGAAAAACAGTATTTAAACAGCTACAGGAATAAATCGTATTACCTGTCATTCCGTTTGCCGTATTATAGCATACATTATGCTCCACCACACCACCATCAAACAAGCGGATAACCATTGCATTTTTCGAGATATTATAAATGCTATTATTCCGGACAGCCGCATTGGTTATTTTCATAGCAGTCCATTCGGGTGAACCGGGCTGAAAACCATCACCCGACACACATTCAAAAAGAATACCCTCATTATCGCAGGATTGAATGGTACAACCATCCACCAAAATATCATTAAAATGGGATTCAGCCGACGAAACACTCACAATGGCGAAACCAATTCCACCGGTACGTTTATCAGTTCGGTTCTGTCCTACACTTCCTTTTACATTATGTACATTTAAGCCTTTTACATAAATATGGTTGGCTGTGCCGTAATTACTTATTTCAATCCGTACTCCACGTCTATCTCCGGCTGAAGCGGCATCGTTCACAATCTCGAGATTGTTTATTTCCCAATATTGTTGATTATAAAGATACAATACACCCGTTCCGGTCATTCCGGCACCATCAAAATACGGCAAATTCCCTATTCCGTATTTGTTTATTACAATGGGGTTTCCTGCTGCTCCCGAGCCTTTAGGATAAAGCTGACCGGTCCAGGTACAGCCGGATTTAAATAAAATACTGTCACCGGCTATAAAAGTAGTGGCATTTACTTTCGTGAGTGTTTTCCAGGCTAATGCAATGCTATTACCGTTGTTTGAATCAATCCCACCAACTGCATCTATATAATAGTTTTTAGAGAATAAATTAAGGGAAATAAAAACGAGAAAGATGACAATAATACTTTTTTTCATGCCTGTTTGTTTAACGGGAATTTAAATGGGTGAATAATATCAGAAAAGAGAAAAATGCTAGTTTTCAATCAACTTGTGCAGCTGACTACTGAGCAGGTATAAACCCGGTTGCATCATGGGTCCATGACCAAAACCCTGCAATTCAAAAAGCTGGGTTTGAGTATGTCCATTGAGTTTCATCATGCGGGCCAGATAGGCATTTTCTTCATATCTTCCCAACATTTCCAGTTCACGGTCGCCGGTAATCAGAACCAATGGAGCTAAATCTTTTCGCACATGAAATAAGGGTGCGAATTCGTCAATGACAGGTTGAGTATCGCGTATTCCACGTTCTTTTCGAATCGTGAAATGAGTAATGGTTTGTGGACTCAAGGGTAATAAACCGGCAATCCGATTCGCATCAATATTGTATTTAGCCAACCACTTTTTATCCATTCCAACCATTAAATCCAGGTAGCCACCAGCCGAATGCCCGGAAAGATATATTTTGCTACTATCACCACCGTATTTTGCCACATGTCGGAAAGTCCAGGCTACTGCAGCGGCAGCATCTTCAATATAAACCGGACAATTTACCTCAGGATTTCTACGGTATTCAATGCCAACTACTGCAAAGCCCTG
>JBAWXD010000409.1:0-1858 GCA_037144275.1 Paludibacter sp.
CGTAAATACAACTATAAAAAGATAAGATTATGATAAAAGAATTTAGTTTTGGGAATTATAGGTCATTCAAGGAAATCCAATCTTTGAATATGACTGCTTCAAAAATTAATGAGCTCAATGAGAATAATATAATTGTACTCAATGAAAAGCAATCTTTGCTTAAAAGCAAGGCCATTTATGGAGCAAATGCAAGCGGTAAAAGCAATATCGTAAAAGCTCTTGTAAGCTTCATTAAGATAACTAAAAATTCAGTGAAAGATGAAAAAGTACTTGACCTGATTGAGAATTTCAAATTATCTGTTGACACAGACAATGAACCCTCTTTTTTTCAATTGATATTCGAAATAAATAAAATCCAATTCAGATATGGTTTTGAAGTTACCGACAAAGTAATTAAGAGCGAATGGCTGTTTGGCGTGCCAAACGAAAGAGAAGTTTGCTATTTTGTAAGAGAGAATAACACTATTAACGATATTAGCAAGCTTCATTTTGAGGAAGGTCATAAACTTTTATCAATTTATAATGACAGCGAAGGCGAAAATGAAGTATTTAGAAGCAATTCTTTGTTTTTATCAGCCGTTGCAGCCATGAATGGTAAATTATCTAAACAAATCTCTAACGCAATTTCTTCAATTACAGTACTTAGTGGTTTGCAAGACAAACAGTTATATAACATTTCCGGCACGAACCTAAGAAATGAAGAAACAAAGAATAAAATCACCGATTTTCTAAAAATTGCAGATGTTGGAATTAATTCTTTAGATATTATTGAGGTGACAAATGATGAATTAATTAAAGATGCTCCAGCTGAATTAATCAAGAAATTAGAGCAAGGAAATAAGATTGGTTTAGTTATTTCGACACACGATAAGTTCAATTCAGAAAAAGAAAAAATTGGAGAAGCGAACCTACAATTTTTATCCTCGCAGTCGGAAGGGACATTGAAAATGTTTGAAATTAGTTCATTTCTTATTCAAGCAATCGAAAATGGAGAGACATTGGTTATTGATGAATTTGATGCAAGATTACACCCATTAATTTCTAAAAAAATTGTCGAATTATTTAATTCACAAGGAAATAGTTCGGCACAATTAATCTTTATAACACATGATACCAATTTGTTATCGGCAGATTTGTTGAGACGTGACCAAATTGATTTTGTAGAAAAAGATAAATACGGTGAAAGTCATTTGTACTCATTGGTACAATTTAAAGGCATAAGGAACTCAGCTTCTTTCGAGAAAGATTATATTAAAGGGAAATATGGTGCAATCCCATTTTTAGGCGATTTTAATCAACTTTTTAAAACTGAGAAAGATGCCTAAGAAACAAACATATATCAAAAAGACAGATTTAAAAGGTCAAAAGCCTTGGTTGAAGAAAGTAAACGCTTCCGAATATAAGGTTGAAACAGTAGTTCCAAATAAGACAATTCTAATTGTTTGCGAAGGACAAACCGAAGAATTGTATTTCAAGTCATTTCTTGTTTCGACCTTGACAGTTAAGCTGTTTTCATTGGGACAATCCAAACTTCAATTAGTTGAAAACACGGAAAGTATTCAACAAATTGAGCAATGTGACGAGGTTTGGTGTGTTTATGATTTGGACATAAAGCTTGATGTAGCAAACTGTATTCCTGACTTTGACAATTCCATTGCCAAAGCTAAAGAGTTGGGTTATAATGTAGCTTACTCAAACGATGCGTTTGAGCTGTGGTTATATTTACACTACCAATATACAGACAATGAGAATCATAGAACATTTTATTATGAACAATTAAGTAAGTTCTGGGGTATTAATTACGAGAAAGTTGGCAAAAAATGGAAATTCTGTACAGAAAACTATAAACGCTTGCAAG
>JBAWXD010000410.1:0-1858 GCA_037144275.1 Paludibacter sp.
TGTTCGCAAGGAATTGGCATATACCAACACATCTTTGTATGATTTTCGGTTAAGCTTCATTACAGGGCAACTGATTTGCACAGGAATATCTGCTTTTACTAATCGTTCTATTGCATTCTTTGTTTTTTCAAATGACCCTTTTACTAAAGTAATAGCATCATGTTCCTTTGGGTTCATTGAATATAATGATACTTGTACCAATGAGGGATTAATTTCCTTTAAAATTTGAATATGTTTGTCGCTAAGCAATACCAAATTACTTAATATACTAATAACAAAATCGTTTTTGCGAGCATGACGCAGTATAGTTTCAATATCCTTATGCATAAATAATTCACCTCCTGATAAGGTGACTTGTAAAGTTCCCATTTCTTTTGTTTCATCGAGTACACGTAAGATTAAACCAAGTTCCATATCTTTTCCTGCATTTTTCTTTTCATTGGGAATATAACAATGAATACAACGCTCATTACACCGTGCTGTAACTTCTATTTGCAATCCAAAAATCTGAGGTGATTTCTGAAATTCTTCATAAAACATTTCAGCACTCTCATTCAACACATCTTTTTTATCCGGATTGCTAAAATCGTAAAGCGAAGTTTTGGGGTTAGCCAAAGTATAACTGAAAGATATTTCTTTAGCATTTATCTCTTCCACTGTATTGCCAGTCAGTAGAAATCCTGTTTTCTCCAAGTCGGAAACGAACTCAAGAAAATCTGTTTTTAGCGTATCAAAATCGATGTCTTTATATAATGGCAATAATTTATTTACTATAGTGTCTATCTCTTGCAGTTCTCGACTGATTTTATCTAAAAAATCAGCACCAGTTTCATTAAAATTCAAATCGTGCTTGGTCAATTGATTGGTAATATATCCAATATTCCCAAAGCGGCGAATGAAAGTATTTTTAGATTGTCTTACTATCATCTTTTTGTTAACTGAATATAGCTCGTTGAGCGTTCATTATCTCTTTTTGTAAATCTTCATCTGATTTTGCTTGTCTCCTTAAATCATGATAAGCCTCTCTTCTTGAATCATAAAAGAAATCATTTTCAATTTCATCAAGTTCTTTTTTTTGACTAAATCATCTTTATCTCGGTCTAATTGATTGATTTTCTCTAACTTTTCTTCAAGAGCTTTCCTATAATCTTCAATAATTTTATCTACTTTATTCATTTTATTTATATTTATTGGGTAAAAAAAAACACCCCCATTTCTGGGGATGTATAGTTATTACTGTGTTCTTTCACAATTGCGACACTCATAGGGAGGTCTACCATTAGACGTGAACCTAGAACCATCAACTGGACATCCTGCTGCATAAGAACCTTCTGGGCTGTTTTTAGCTACAACCTGAGCTTTCACATACTTTTTCATAAATTCATTTTGTTTGATTTACCTACTTGGTTTGGGCATCAGCTTTCCCATTTTATCGTTTTATAACGTTAGAATCGATTTTGCAATTTCGCATCAATACACTATAAATTGTCTAAATACCCTTGAATTCCAGCATCTCTGATATTACTCCATTCAGTAGGGTGGTTTTTTTTTGAAATTTCAATGACTGCACCATTTTCAAGTAAATAATTTATTACCTCCGAATGCCCATTATTTGTATGGCATGATACCGCAAAAGCCAAAGCTTCTTCATTCTTTATATGAATATCCCCATCATTAGCTACAAGTAATTTGATTACTTCCAATTGTCCATGATAGGCAGCTTCACGCATTGCTTCATCTTTTTTCTCATGGATATTTACTCCATGCTCTATTAATAATTGTACTATTTCCAAATTTCCTTCTTTTGAAACTGTTATTAAAGCTTGGTGCTTTGCTTTAGCACTTGCCCCAGAAAAAT
>JBAWXD010000411.1:0-1854 GCA_037144275.1 Paludibacter sp.
TAAGCTGTGTTGTTTTTAAACAGACAGTTTGTGAAATTGATCGTTTTAGCCACTGTTGTACCATTATTAAAATATACAGCACCTCCGTAACCATTAGCAGTAGTAAATGTGGCCTGATTTCCTGTAAATGTACAATTATCAAAAGAAATTGTGATATTAAAGGCAACAGCACCCATGTAAATAGCACCACCATTCGCATTCAGCGAAACATTATTGATAAAATTACAATTCTTAACAGAAACATCTCCCTGACTATTGGAAATGCTAATAGCTGTACCGCCGTTGGCAGTGGCCATCGTGAAACCTTTGAAATTCAGTCCATCAATTATCAGACTGTAAAATCCGGGAGTAGTGGTAGCTGCTATATTCAGACAGCGTGCAGTTCCACCCGATGTGGGTTCAAAAAGTACTGAATCTACTGCTAAATTTCTGGTTACAGGAATTGTTGTGCCGGTAAGACCAGCTGAATATCCTCCCATAATTGTAACATATTTTGAAATACTTAGGGAAGTAGATCGTTGATAAATACCTGCTCCAATCCTGACAATATCCCCATCGGCCAAACCGGCAGGAGTACCACCAATTATTGAAACATTGCAGGGATCATCCCAACTTGCTCCGGTTCCGGATGCATTGGGTTTTACAAACCAGTCCTTTGCACTTAGTGTGCCAAAGCTGAAGATAGTTACAACAGTAACAATCATGATTTTTGAAAAAAGTCCGTTGTTTTTCATAAGATTTTAAAATTTTAGTATGGATGAATTATTTTGTTTTTTTGTTTTTTTTTCTCTGTTTATTGTTGACAAATTTAGGCAATAGATTAAGATTTTGGATTATAATATTCCGGTATTCTGATAACTTATAGAAAACTTTAGATTTCTATTAAGCCTGATTTCCTTTAAAGGGATCGTTATTAAAGTATTCGGGTGTTTTATTCATAACTTCTCCCGGTGCAGCAGGTGGGGTTGATTCCAATGCCAACGATATTTCATTATCCAGTTTAATCTTCTCAATCAAAGGAGCTCTATATTCGCGTTTTTCTATATTATGTGTTTTCATGTGATTATTTTTTATTTTTTTTATTAATGACACATGGAACTCGCATAATCATGATTTTTGGTTTAAACATCAGTTTTAATGCTCGTTTCATATGACTTTCTTATTTAATTGTTTATTAATGTATTTCCGGGATTAGTTTAGTATTACTTTTTTAGTTATACTTTTTACTCCATTAGTAACTGTTACCAAATAAACTCCCGAATTGAAAGTCTTTTCTATAACCGTAGTAGTACTTGAAATCTGTTTAGACTCCAATTTTTGACCCAGGGCATTATAAACTGATATGAAAGCGTTGTCACTGATATCATTCGAGCAATTCACTTCAATATGATTATTGGCATTTCTGTAAATAGACATGTTTTTAGTGTCAGTATCGACAGTAGCTGTAACAGTAGCCGCTGAACGGAAAATTACACTAAATCGACTATCGGTAGCTGTTGCTGAACTAAAATTGTAAGTACTTACAGCATCAGTAAGTTCTGTCTCAACATTGCTTACGTTATCCTTCAATATAAGTTTCACACCTGCAGGAAGGTTGCTAACTTCATTGGCTTTGATACTGAATGAAGATGCACTGCCCGGAACAAATCCCAAACTGATTTCCTGATTGAGTGGAATGCTGTTCATTGCATTAATCACAATTTGTTCGTTATTTAACATCGTGTAAATTCCCGGAATGCTGATATCTGAATTTTTCATTTTGGGTGCATCGTATATATCGAAACCATTGTTAGCATTCGCACTGAAGTAAATAACTGCTTCGTCGGTAAGGATACCGTTGTTTAGCTGAAGGCG
>JBAWXD010000412.1:0-1850 GCA_037144275.1 Paludibacter sp.
CGTTTTCAACGGTTGGATTCAAATTGTCAATCAGGATAACTTTTGTTCCAACCTCAAAGTTAGATATTTCGTTAGCTGAAATACTGAAATTATTTGCCTGTTCAGTACTGAAGCCAATTGGAATTTCAGTATTGTATTTTATCTGATTCATCCCATTAATTACCAATTTATCAGTACCTACTTGCGTAAATATCTCTGGAACACTTGGTTCATCGTTGCTTCGTTTTTGTGCATCGAATGAATCGAAAGTATCTGAAGCATTGGCATTGAAATATATCACTGTTTCATCTGTGTTGATGCCGTTCGACACTTGCAAGCGTAAAAGTTGTTGTGAGCTTTGTTTAGGCGCTTTTATAATGTTTCCTGCTACATCGTTGTGAGAACGCATGTTATTGTCAACCGCAATACTACCTGTTCCCTCCGTATTTACACGCACCCAGAATGCCTGCATAGGTGGAATTTTGTTTGTAACAGTAGCCGGTGAACCTACTCCTGCTCCACTGTTTGCAACATAAGTATAGAATTTATAAATACTTCCTTCTTTGGTGCGATACCACATCGTGTTCGACAAATTGGTTTTGGTTACAGCATTCCAGTCTAAGTACGAAGGATAAGGATTTCCTACTAAGTTGAAACCTGTTTTGCCTGCTGTGCGAGTCAAACTAATGGATTGTGCTCCAGTATTTAAAACTCCGGTAAAATCTACTGTGCCGGTTGAGCCGGTTAATGGTGTAGTTGTTGCGGTTTCCACATAACCACGCATTTTATTAAGCGTACCGGCTGCGGGTGCTATCCAGTTTCCGCTTGGTTCGTCGTAACAAACCACCGAAGTACCTCTGCTTAGCAATGAACTTGCGCCCGAAGTCAACGGAATAGAAATATACCAGTTTCGACCTTGAGTTACATATTGTTGAACAGTGGCTGTTACGGCTTGCGGCGAATTGGTGGTGTTATCAACCAAGGTAGCTGTACCAGTAGCATCACTCTGCAAGGTAACTGTTCCCGCAGTAAGTATATTACCTGAGGTTAATGTGAGTTTTGCACCCGGAGCAACTGTAATACTATTCACTTGGGTTGTTTTATCAATTGTAAGATTATTAGAATAAACAACTAAATCACTTAAAGGAGCCAAAATAAGGGTTGAAACATTTGTATCTGAATTGATAGAAACATTTTTAGGAATCTCTACAGTAAGCCTATACACATTGATAGATTGATTTGCAGCACCGAAGCGATTTGCTACTCCTAATTTTCCTGTTTGAGGCACTACGATATTTGAACAAGCTCCTACTAAACTGCCTTGGTTATTATAAATCGTTGCAGAAGTGTAATTATTACCCACCAAATCTGCTAAATCAATGCGGGCAAAAGCTGCTCCTGCATAATAAACATACAACGATGTTCCATAGTCTTCAATTCTGATTACTCCATTTCGGAAATCTACACCCATCGTACCGGGTATATAATAGCGATGCAAAACAGTTGCATTTGCCGGTTGTAATGCTTCTGAAAGTTGTATATTTAGACCAGTAGCATCAGGCGAAGCAAAAACGGCTATACCTTCGGAGTTGAAGTTTGGTTGTAAAGCTATATTACCAGGTTCTTGGAAATTGTTAATATTATTTGCAGCATCAGCGCGTACAACTACACCTCCGTTACTTCCATTCACACTGAGCACCTGAATATCACTTTCAAATGCGTATGGAGTTGCTACCGCAGTTTTTGAAGCAATAACCCGACCTGCAGTCCAGCCCATTTGTAAATGATTGGTACTAAAACCTAAATCACTCACATTATCAACAACATCCCACTGATTACTAAAAGTAGTTTGGTCGCTTGCAGTCCAGCTG
>JBAWXD010000413.1:0-1842 GCA_037144275.1 Paludibacter sp.
GAGGGAATTGGCTCTAAAAATGTTCCGTTTGAATCATAACCCGAAAACAACTTCCATGCATCCGATGACATTATTTGAGAATAATTGTATGGACTGTTTTTGTCATTACGATAAGTATAACTGAAGCCCAGCTTATTGGGTAAATGATAGTAATTGTTGTCGACAATACCTACTGACTTCATGCTTTCGGATAAAGTCCGGGTTGCCGGAAAGTTTAATCCTCTGTCATTAAAACTATTTGCTTTTTGGGTTGCTGAAACCGAAAAAAAGTAATTATTCTGGATATCTATATTATAAATATCATTTCCACCATTTATGGCGTCTGAACCATCATTCGGGTATCTGGTTAAGTCGAAACATTCTTGTATATTGTAACATGTATTTCCTTTTATTTTAATGTCTGACGGACTATTGTTGTGGAATGCTAAACTTCCATTAATATTATAAATAGTAGACTTTATTTCGATTAATATTATATAGCACTGTAATTCAGTGTAATTCTCAAATTATGGAGTCCACAAGCAAGCTCCATGACTAAGTCGTCAAAACCAAACTTGTGACATCTAAAGCGATCTTTGACAATACGACATCTTTTAGCTCCGCCAATTGCATGTTCAACAAGTACTCTAAATGAGGATATAGAGCGATTTGAATCCTTTTGTTCTTGAGTAAGTTCTCTACCTTTAGGTTTCTTCAATGGCATTATTACATTCACATTTTCAGGATTGTGACCTTGAAAACCTGTATCTTGCCATAGATTAACACCAGAAGTCAAGTGTAAAGGTTGAAAATCACATATCTTTTTATCGTGAACACTGCCACTGTATGTCTTACTAAGCCATATTATTCGTCTATTTGGTAAGCTCAATATGTTATTCTTCACATTATGAGTTTTTTTTACCACTATAACTGGATTTCTGAACATCACTGGCCTGAGGTCGTTGAATTGGACGTTCAACTCCATCCAGAAGTACATTTTCACATGACTCAATAACATGTTTTATGCGATATTCATTTCGCTCTGGCAATTCGCCTAACTGCTTGAGTGTCTTTCGTAAAATATCTGATAGTAAGTGAATCAATACATTAGCTTGTGGCTGTGTCATTTGAAAACTTGCAGCATGTTGTTCCTGTAAAGGATTTGTTTTTAGGTATATCAACAGAAAAAATAATTTATCACTTACTTTAGAAAGTATGGAATCTGTTCTTGAATATGACTTTCGTTGTCGAGGCTTACCCTCTAAAGTAAAAAAGTCATTGTAATTATCCCATTCTATTTTAAAATGAGGTAATAAAAAATCAAAATCGTCAACTTCTAAGCCTGTTATTCCTAAAAACTGAACTGGTCGTTTCTTAATTTTGTCGTATTGCATAAAATCATATAGTTAAACATATGATTATTCAACGATCAAATATTATAAATATTGTTGAAAACCAAATCTGTAACAAATTAATCTATATAAACTCTATTATTTGTTTTTTAATTCAATTAGCATTGCCTTTAGTTCAGCAAGCTGTTTCTTCAAATCGGTAATTTCTGTCTGTTGTTCCTGAATGGCTTTGGTCAATACAGGTACCAAGTTGCCATAACTCAATCCGAGAGTTTCGCCTTTGCTTATATCGCCTTCTGTACCGCTTACCACTTCGGGTACAATTTTCAGCATTTCCTGTGCAATAAATCCTACTTCATGGTGATTGCTCTTATCGGCTTTAAAATAATAAGTAACCGGTTTCAGTTGCATTACGGTGCTAAGTCCGTAGTTGGTCATGGGCTGTATATCACGTTTCAGGCGGGCATCGGAAGCATCCACCCAAGTGGTACCTGTACAATAAGCGCTGTTA
>JBAWXD010000414.1:0-1833 GCA_037144275.1 Paludibacter sp.
CCTTTTGCCAGTCAGTTGTCATGTTAACTGTTTGTCCATATAAGGAAACAGAAGCTAATAGAAATACGATTTTGATTATACTTTTCATGTCTTTTTTTCTTTTTCTAAACTGCCGCCTAACGACCGAGGCTATGGGCATTTGGCGGTTTGCGGGTGCATTCGCTGTCGTGGAACGACAAAGTGAATGCGGGAGCAAAACCGCCGAAATGCACTTCAACCAGCCAATGCGCATAGGCGTGTGTTAGCGGTTAGGTGTTTGATTTTATCTATATGTTTAAAGACATGACTTGATAGACGCAAGTTATCTTCACTCATTGTTTATTATTAGAATATATGTAATTCCTAATATAATACCGAATGCAAAACTCCATATTTGCAATTTCAATAAATTCCATGTTGTTTCACCAAGTTTGTCGGTTTCCGTTTTCAAATTCGCAATTTGCAATTTTACGGAGTCAATTTTATCAGAGTTCTTTAAATTCTCTTGAATTTCAAACTTTTCTCTGCGACTTTTTACAAGTTGTGTTGTTTTTCTGAAGTTATAAAGTCTAATAATTACCAAATAAACTCCTGCAATAAAGGAGATACAAATGCATAATATAGTAAATACCTGAATCAAGAAAATCCAACAAGTTCTGGAAAAAGAAAGTCCAACTTGTATTAATAAAAACCCTAAAAACCCTAAATTTAGACTTAGAAATAGATTGTTAGTTAATGAGAATTGTCCAATTGTAAGTTGTTGCCATCTAACAAACCTCTCATTATAGGATTTTTGCTTCTCTCTTTTTTCCTGTTCGTCCATTGTTTTTCTTCTTTTTAGTATTTTTCTGATAATTAGTATTTGTACTTTTTTTATTTCCGCTATGACCAAGGCTAACCGAGATCAACCTGCTGTAAACTGTCTGACTACACAAGGTGTCGGGCAGGTGGTTTGGACCTAGCGTTAGGTGTTTATGAATATGATCCAATAAACCCGTCTTTAAGTATATTGTTAGTCTTCAAATAGTAATGAAGTGCGTTGATACAAAATTCTATATTTTCATATTGTTGTATAGTATTCAACCAACTCCATGAATTATTTTCTTTGAAGTAAGCTTCTTTATTCTGTTTGACAAATACTTCTCCCGTTTTACCATCCTCAAATTCTATCATAAATTTTTCTGTTGTATAGCCAAAAAACGAAGTATTCTCTGAAACCTTCTTTCTTTGGTGATTTGGAGTTATATAAACAGTTTGCAAATTATATTTATTATTTTCAATTGCTAAACCAGTTGTATTTTGAATATCACGTATGATATTTGCTTCAATGTATTTCCGGCTAAGAAAATCAATTACACTAGATGAAGAATTAAGTTCTTTATCAAATTTGGTCTCATTTACTAGAAATGCATATTCATCTTTACTATCGATTTTCAGAGCCAAGATATTCTCGTCAAAAAATCCATGTTTAAATAAATAACTTTCATCTTTACGATCAATCAGCAATGAATTGTTGCCTAGATACTCCCATTTCGCTTTCTCTACTTTCCCGTTTTGAGATATCAAAAGTTCATTATTCTGTCGGAAAATATAAACATTCTTTGTGTTATCAATATCATCAATTACAACCCAATGTTGATTTGTCAACAACGCAAGATTGTCTAGTTTTTGTGAGAATTTTTGAATTCTTGGAAATATGTCAGATATGTATGTTCTCATATTGTATTTTTTTTTACACTTACCGCTAACGACCGAGGCTATGGGCATTTGGCGGTTTGCGGGAGCTTCACTGTCGAACTACGATGAAACTTATGCGGGAGATGAACTTCCTAATTGCACTTCAACCAGCCAATG
>JBAWXD010000415.1:0-1825 GCA_037144275.1 Paludibacter sp.
CATTCTGGTAGGGTATCGCTGGTTTGATACAAAAAAAATTACTCCCTTGTTTCCTTTCGGATTCGGATTGTCATATACTACCTTCGAATATGGAAAAATCACAACAGATAAAAAATCATATTCAGCCGACGAAACGATAAAGCTATCATTCAAGTTGAAAAATACAGGAAAAATTGATGGAGCTGAAGCTACACAAGTGTATGTATCTCAAAAAATAGCCTCGGTTGTTCGTCCACTAAAAGAACTTAAAGCTTTCAAAAAGTGTTATTTACATGCAGGAGAAACTCAAACCGTGGAGATGGAAATCAAAGCAAAAGACCTGGCTTTCTACAACGAAAAAACAAAAAGCTGGACATTGGAACCGGGTGAATTTATTCTTCGTAATGCAGCTTCGTCTGCAGACTTAAAAAGCAATATTTCAATTCAAATAAATAACTAACCAAATATTTAATTATCAATGAAACACAACAACAAAAAACGAGAAGAAACGGAAGTGCATAAAAATAGCGCTCGTTGGTTTCGGCGTACTCTGCCCATGCTTATAGCTATGGTCATTTCGCTAAATTTGTTAGCACAAAATGCTGCAGTTAATGGCATAGTGGTCGACACAAAAAATGAACCTGTCATAGGGGCAAATATCAGTGTGAAAGGAACAAAAATTGCAACTATAACTGATTTTAATGGTAAATTCAACATCAATGCCAAATCAGGCGATGTGTTGGTATTTAGCTACGTGGCAATGAATACCTTAGAACAACCCGTTGGTGCAGCTAAAAATCTTAGAATTGTAATGACTGATAACACACAAGCCCTCGATGAAGTGGTGGTAGTTGGTTATGGATCAGTTAAGAAAAAAGATTTAACCACAGCAGTTTCAACCGTTTCAACAAAAGATATTGATGAAAGACCACTGATTTCGGCTGCTTCAGCTATTCAGGGTAAAGCATCCGGTGTAACGGTTATGCAACCAAGTGGTGAGCCTGGTGCAGGAATGGTGGTTCGTGTACGTGGTAATACATCCATTACAGCCAGTAACGATCCACTTTATGTGGTGGATGGTGTGCCAATGACTGAAATTAATTTTTTGTCGCCAAACGATATTGAAAGTATGCAGATTTTGAAAGATGCATCCTCGGCAGCCATTTACGGTTCACGTGCTTCGAATGGGGTAGTTTTAATCACCACCAAATTGGGAACTAAGGGACAGGCAAAAATCACTTTCAATGCTCACGCAGGTGTGACGCAGGTGGTGAAGCAAATTCAATCACTTAACACCTCTCAGTATAAAGCGTTGATGGACGAAATTGGAGCAGTTACTTTGCCTGATGGACTTGTAGATCAAACCGATTGGTTTAAAGAAACATACCGAACAGGAGTGACACAGGATTACCAGTTATCCTTATCGAATGCAACTGACAAAATGAGGTATTTCGTTTCAGGTGGTTTGACTAATGAATCGGGCGTGATACCGGTTGCTTATTATAAACGCTATAATTTAAGAGTTAACCTTGAAAACCAGATTCGTTCGTGGCTTAAACTAAGCACTAATCTGGCTTATTCTGATTATACTTCGAATGGAATTATCTCAGGTACAGGTTCTAACCGTGCCGGCGTAATTTTATCGGTAATCAATACACCAACTTATGCGCCAATTTGGGATACAACCAATCCAAAACAATATTATGAAAATTTCTATGGTGCACAAACAACCAGTCCGGTGGAGAATATGTCCCGTACGGCCAACAATAAAACCAATAATAACCGTTTTGTGGGCAGTGTAAGTGGCGATGTTACATTCACAAAAGACCTGAAGTTTAAAACATCT
>JBAWXD010000416.1:0-1822 GCA_037144275.1 Paludibacter sp.
GCGATTCATATATTAATGGATACTCTTATAACCTTTTGTTTGGAATAAACCTAGTAGGGAAAAGTGTCGCAGGAATACAAGCGAGCGACCTGGATGTTTTGTTTAAGTCTATAAAAATCCGTAATGATATTGACACTGAAAATATCACTTCCCTTGTAAAAGATGAGATTTGTTCATCCTATTTACATTTTGCGGTATTTCACAAATCTATTGTAAGTACTATTTTAATTAATCCGTTGATTTCGTATGAGGATATCACACAAACTAAATACTATCAGATACGCTATCTGTGGACGGCAGTTCCCGGAGCTATTGAGTATTACGATTTAGCAGAACTTGAGTCAATGTTATATCCTTCAAAACTAACAATTATTAATCCAGTAAATGCCAAAGGAGAAGTTGTAAATCAACAATTAATAGATGAAAGATTGTCGTTGCTGAAAGAATCGTATAAATTGAAAAATGCTGGCAAAGAACTTCAAATCATTCTGTCAGAAGACAATGCAAATTTACATCTTAAATACCTTTTATCAATAAATTAAATTGTACGATCAGATTATAACAAGAGAAAATTAACGGTGACGGATTTATATATTCGTCCAGCTTTATAATTAAAAAACAAAAAATTTACCTTTAAAATTAATCATTATGAATTCAAAAAAACTCTTTTTTTCGCTGACCCTTTTATTGAGTCTTTTCACATGGACGGCTAAGGCCATTACCATGACGGTTGGAACAACTGGAGCAGATTTCCCAACCCTAAAGGCAGCATTTGATGCCATTAACGCCAACGCGGGTGGCGTTTATACTGGTGTTGTAACCTTGCAAATTATCGACAATACCAGTGAGCCGACAACTGTACCTGCACAATTAGATGCCAGTCCTAATTGGACTTCTGTAAACATTTATCCAACAGTGACAGGGAAAACCATTAATGGAAATTTAGATTTTCCTCTCATCTTATTTAATGGTGCTAGTAAAGTTACCATTGACGGTCGTTTGCATGCATCAACTGGTAAAGTGACAGGTTCCACGCGTGATTTAATTATCACTAATACCATGGTAAGTGCGAATTCTAGTACAATTAAATTCAATACTGGGGCATCAAACAACATTGTTAAATATTGTGTCATCAAAGGCTCAAGTAAAGCTGATTACAACGGAACCATAAACTTTGCATCAAATGGAAATAGCAATAATTCCATTAACAATAATTTGATAACCAATGCCGATAATGCTAATCGACCTCAAAACTCAATAGTTTCAATGGGCGTAAATACGGCAAACGATAATAATACTATCAGTGACAATGATTTTGCCAATTGCATTAATAGTGCATATCAAAGCCGAGCAATACGTATGACTACTTTGAATACCAACTGGACTATTTCGGGGAATAGTTTTTACGAAACTGCCGATATAGTTCCAACAGCGTCTACTGCCATTACAATTATGGAAATAGGAACTGCTGGACATACAATTTCTGGCAACTTTATTGGAGGTACTGCAGCTAAATGTGGAGGTAGTCCAATGACTAAAACGGCTGATGAGGATAATGCATTTTCTGCTATCAGTTTGAATACAGGTACCGATGTTACTAGTATTACTAAGATAGAAAACAATACAATACAAAACATAAAATGGAGCAATCTTGGAGTAGGAATTTTTACAGGTTTTAGTTTCGTAGGAAGTAACTTTTCTGCTACAGGAAATACCATTGGAGCCATAACAGGTACAGGTTCAATAACTTATACGGCTGCAGATGGTGGGCGCGTTTATGTGTTTAATATATCAAACAGTGGTGGTGGAACAACAAATATTA
>JBAWXD010000417.1:0-1784 GCA_037144275.1 Paludibacter sp.
TTCATTTTTAATGTTTTCATTTGATAAAAATTAGTAGTTTATGAAGCAATTAGTTGCAAATTACCCCGATTATGTTGTTTATTCAATGGCAACTATAAGCACCGTGCACTGAACTTATCATTGAATTTAAGAAATAATTTAAAAAGAAAATACTGAAAAAAATAAGTATTATTTCATTCTTACATTTCAAATTTGTTATCAAATATGATTCTATAATACAAAATTTTAATGTTTTATATCCATAAAACTTGCAAGGAATTTATTGCTTACTTAATATTTCATCAATAATTGTTTTAAAATTAGGATCAGAAGGACGAGGAAAGTTGAGATTAATAATTTCCCCTTTTTTATTCAATAAAATAAATCGCGGAATAATAGTTACATTCCAACTTTTCAATAAATTTTCATCTTTTATTTCACTAATCATAAAACTATTTGACGAATTAAATACATCGGTTCTTTTTTTTGTTTCATTTATCCAATCAGATTTTCTTTTATCTATGGAAATAAAAATGTATTTAATCTGTGGATATTCTTTTATTCTTGATAATGAATAGGGTATTTCTTCGAGACAAGGTTTGCACCACGAAGCCCAAAAATCAATTACCGCCAATTTGCAACCACTTTTTTCAATTAGTTTTTTGAGAAAAACTGAACTAGTTTTCTTATTGAAATCTGTCTTTATTTCTGATGTAAATTGTTTATTTTTACATATATTATAGAACATATTTAAGGATATATTATCGATTCTCGGCTTCGACTGTAATAAGCTGAATTTAATCTTATAGTATGATAAATAATCAATAATTATTTGGTTTGGAAAATGAGTTGACGTAAATTGAAGAAAATTGTTAACAGTGGGTTTGGTTTTTAAGTTCTTCATTGACAATAAAGTATAGCAAATTAATGCGCGTCTATACTCAGTTACATTTATTAATCTATTAGCTTTCGGGAAACTAGTTTTTAAATCATTGAAAGCAGTATTTTGCTCTTTTGGATTATTCATTTTGTTAATTAATGATAAACTCCAAAATACAGATTTAAAATAATCATGGAATTGTATTGATGTTTTTTTTTCTTCAAAATACTTGTCTAACAATGTATTCTCATTTTCATAATTTTCATCAATATTAACTTGTTTGTTTTTGTTTTTTGACATTAGCAAAATTTTCTTTACAAATACTTCATCTATTGGTCCATATTTTTCATAACAATCGTTAATGAATTCTGATTCAAATTTCCTGATTGGCGACTTATTACATTTATATATCAATAATCCTTTGTCATTTATATCAATATCAATGATTTCATTAGGTTCTGCATAAATGATCGTAGATCTCATAATATCATTGCAATTTATGAATTCTGGTTTATTTGATTTAATGGTTAACATTCTGTTGCTTCTATTTAAGGTTGCTGTAGAATTTCCAAGCTCTCTATACAGATATGTTAAGTTTATTGAAGTGTTCGAATTTCCAACGTACTTAATTACTATGTTTTGTCCATATAATAAACAATGTATTATACTTAGCAAAAATATTGCTATTGAAAAAAATTTTTTTCTTAACGACATATTAGATTATTTATTTATTAGAAATATTGTAGATTTTTTTGAGCGCACAACATAACTCTGTGCGCTCAATATTGTCAACAAGACTCACAACACCAAAAGGATCTATAACCTTGAGATGCCCAATAGTTAGCTCCTGAAATTGCATCGTATTGTGAAACTCCACATATTCTAGAATTGCTGTAATATACTACTGTATAACAACAACTACCAC
>JBAWXD010000418.1:0-1766 GCA_037144275.1 Paludibacter sp.
CTGGATATGAATGTGTGGGTAATTCTGATTCTAATGCTTTCGGTAGCCGGATTTAACATGATTTCAGGCCTGTTGATTCTTATTCTGGAACGCACCAACATGATTGGCATTCTGAAATCAATTGGAGCAACAGATTGGTCGGTGCGTAAAATCTTTCTTTATCATTCCTTCTTCCTTATTGCTAAAGGCATGATCTGGGGCAATATTATCGGGCTTTCACTTTGTGCAATCCAGTATTTAACCGGCATTATTCCACTCGATCCCGAAGCCTATTATGTGGCTACTGTCCCCATCACTTTTAACTGGCTGTATATATTCCTGTTGAATGCAGGTACTTTGCTGGCTTCCATCCTAATTATGATTGGTCCATCCTATCTAATCACTAAAATTACTCCTGCAAACATTATTCGCTACGAATAAAATCGAAGCTGCTACTTAAAAAAACACAGTTTGACATTTTATATTTTACTAAAAAATGCCGTGATATTCAGAGCATTTCAAGTTCATATTTATCAAACTGTTTATTTCAGATATTTAACTCATCCTTAAAGTATTGAATGGTTTTAATTAAACCTTCCTGAAGCTGAACATTCGGATTCCAATTATCAAGCAATTCTTTAGCTTTTGTAATATTAGGTTGTCGTTGCCTTGGATCGTCCGAAGGTAAAGGTTGGAATATTAGTTTTGATTTCGAACCAGTCAGGTCGATTACTTTGGTCGCTAACTCCAACATGGTAAATTCATTCGGATTTCCGATATTTACAGGTCCTATGACCGAATCATCGGTTTTCATCATCCGTATCATTCCTTCCAGCAAATCGTCAACATACTGAAAACTACGTGTTTGCTCACCAGTTCCAAAAATAGTTATATCTTCACCACGTAGAGCTTGTACAATAAAGTTTGAAACTACGCGACCATCATTCGGATTCATACGAGGCCCATATGTATTGAAAATTCGAATAATTTTAATTTTCACCCCATTTTGCCGATGATAATCCATAAACAAGGTTTCGGCACAGCGTTTTCCTTCATCGTAACACGAACGGATACCGATAGTATTTACATTTCCCCAGTATTCTTCTGGTTGTGGATGTACACTTGGATCTCCATAGACTTCACTGGTGGAAGCCTGTAATATTTTGGCTTTTACACGTTTGGCTAAGCCGAGCATATTGATTGCACCCATAACCGATGTTTTCACCGTTTTAATGGGATTATACTGGTAATGAATTGGAGAGGCAGGACAAGCCAAATTGTATATTTCATCAACCTCAGCCATATAAGGCGAAGTAACATCATGGCGAACAAATTCAAAATATCCGTTTGAAAGATTGTGTTCAATATTTTTACGCCTACCTGTAAAGAAATTATCCAGACAAATCACTTCGTTTCCTTCACTTAAAAGTCGGTCGCACAAATGAGAACCAATAAAGCCGGCTCCTCCGGTTATTAAAATTCTGCTCATAAATATTCTATTCTAAGATTTTAAAAATTATTGGTATAGAAAACGAAAAATTAAACAATTTAGTCAGATTTGCTTTAATAATGCACAATTGAAATTTCACTTTTCTTTTCTGAAAAGCAGTGATTTAATTAAAGTTCATTGGTTTTTTACCAATACTGTAATACTGAAACTTGAAATCCATCAATTGCTCAATATCAAATATGTTTCGACCATCGAACAAGACTTTCTGATTCATCAGCTTTTCCATTACCATAAAATTTGGAAGTCTAAACTCGCTGCATTCAGTTACGACGGCTAA
>JBAWXD010000419.1:0-1741 GCA_037144275.1 Paludibacter sp.
ACAGCTTTCAACAGGATATGATTTTGTCAAAGGAGTGATCGATGTGGCCTTGGGACATTTTGAAGAACCTGTGATTCAAGCAACAATGTGTTCGGGTGTTTATTTCCTAAGCAAGGAAACCGATCGTTTGCTCACTGTAATTCAACAACCCGAAAAATACAAGGAAATTATAGAAGCTGAAATAACCGATGCTGAATTGCACGACATACAATGTAGTGCCGACCGTAGCGGATATTTTATTTACCAGGCTAATAAACGATTCAAAATATGAAGAATCCTCATTTATCTATTGTTACTACGCTGTACCGTTCAGAGAGATTTCTGGATTCCTTTGTGGCTCAATGTGAGACTGCAATGGCTGAAATAAGTTGCGATAATTATGAAATTGTATTTGTAAATGATGGCTCGCCTGATAATTCACTGGCCAAAGTACTTCAACTGAAAGAATCGAACAAACATATTTTAGCCGTTGATTTGTCACGTAACTTCGGGCATCATTACGCTATTATGGCCGGACTGAATTGTGTTTCTGGAGATTTGGTTTTTCTGATTGATTGTGATTTGGAGGTGCCACCAACTTATATTCCAACATTTTATAGAAAATTTATTGAAGAATCCTGCGACGTGGTTTATGGTATTCAGGAAACCCGTAAAGGTTCATTTATTGAACGGACTATTGGTGGGCTTTTCTACAGTTTCTTTAATAGTCTGACTGATACACGAATTCCTGAAAACCTGCTAACAGAACGTTTGATGAGTCGCCGCTATGTAAACGAACTGATAAAGCTGGGCGATAAAAATATATTTATGGCAGGAATGATGCAATGGATAGGTTTTAAGCAAATTCCGATAACCATAAAAAAAGGACAACGCGAAGGGAAAAGCACCTATACACTTGGAAAACGTATTGCATTGAGTATGGAGGCTGTTACTTCATTTTCTTCTTATCCTCTGGTTGTATTATTTAAATTTGGGTTTTTTATCTCTGCCATCAGCGTTTTCACAGGTCTTTACTTTTTGATATACAAGTTGATTAATCCGGAGATAGTCCTTTCAGGATTTACGTTTCTTATTGTGGCTTTGCTATTTTCGGTTGGAGTAATCATAAGTTCACTTGGTATTTTAGGAATTTACATTGATAAGCTGTTTAATCAGACAAAGAACCGCCCGACTTTTATTGTAAAGGATATTTATAAATAGTTTGTAGTTTATAGTTGACAGTTGATAGTATGAATGCAAATAAGAAGATTGTTATTTTCGGTGTGAGTGATTTTGCAAGCCAGGTGAGTTTTTATCTGAAGCAAGATTCTGATTTCGAAATTATGGCTTATACTGTTGATGCTGAATATAATATAGAAGGAACATTTTTAGATTTACCGGTTGTGGATTTTGAAAAGGTTCAGGAAATCTATCCTCCAGCAGAATATGGTATGTTTGTGGCCATTGGGTATCATAAATTGAATTCTACCCGTGAAACAAAATTCAATGAGGCAAAAGCCAAAGGTTATCAATTAATATCTTATATTTGCTCCCGTAATTCATACTGGAAGGACTTGGAAATAGGTGAAAATTGCTTTATTATGGAAGGCAATGTTTTTATGCAGAACGTAAAAATAGGCAATAATGTAATATTCGCAATATGCAATAAAATTGGTCATGATTCAGCTATTGATTCCAACTGTTTTATTACTTCCAATGTGATGATTGGTGGATTTTGCAACATTCAAAAGAATAGCTTTAT
>JBAWXD010000420.1:0-1697 GCA_037144275.1 Paludibacter sp.
TCCAGCTTTTGCAGGCGTTTAGAAGCGGGGTCGATATGAACCACAACTTTACTTCCATCAGCCGGTGGAGCAATATAACCAGCATCTTCAACAGCGTAGCCATTCAATGGTAGTTCGTATCCTTTTGGTTCATCCAGTTTTACCTGTTCGCCTTTTTCGTTAGTCAATGTGTCTGTCAAAGGGTTGAAAGTCAAATCACCGGCAATAGTTAGCGCTGCTACAATTTCGGGAGAACCGATAAAAATATGTGTGTTTGGATTGCCGTCAGCACGTTTGGCAAAGTTGCGGTTGAACGAAGTTATAATAGAATTCGGGCGTTCCGGTACATCAATCTCACGTTTCCATTGACCGATACATGGTCCGCAGGCATTAGCCATAACCACAGCACCTACTGATTCAAATTCAGCAATAACACCATCGCGTTCAGCAGTATAACGAACCTGTTCAGAACCCGGGTTGATGATAAATTGAGCCTGCACTTTGAGTCCATCTTCTTTGGCTTTTTTTACAATGGAAGCTGCACGGGTAAGGTCTTCGTACGACGAGTTGGTACAGGAACCAATCAGTCCGGCTTCCATTTTTTGAGGATAGCCTTTTTCTTTTACAATTTGAGCAAATTCTGAAATCGGATAAGCCAAATCGGGGGTAAACGGACCGTTTACGTAAGGTTCCAATGTGCTTAAATCAATTTCAATAATGCGGTCGTAGTATTTTTCAGGGTTTGCGAGTACTTCCGCATCGGCCTGTAAGTGTTTAATGTTTTGTAGAGCGAGTTTAGCAATCGATGCACGTCCGGTAGCTTCGAGGTAAGCAGCTGATTTTTCGTCGAATGGAAAAACGGAAGTCGTGGCTCCGACTTCGGCACCCATATTACAAATAGTTCCTTTTCCGGTGGCTGATAACGAAGCAGCTCCTTCGCCAAAATATTCAACAATGGCATTGGTTCCACCTTTTACAGTCAGAATTCCGGCTAATTTCAAAATAACATCTTTAGCTGAAGTCCAACCCGAAAGTTTTCCGGTCAGTTTTACTCCTATTATTTTGGGCATTTTCAGTTCCCAGGGCATTCCGGCCATTACATCCACCGCATCTGCACCACCCACACCAATAGCAATCATACCTAGTCCACCGGCATTTACGGTGTGTGAATCTGTTCCTACCATCATTCCACCGGGGAAAGCATAGTTTTCAAGCACCACTTGATGAATAATTCCTGCTCCGGGTTTCCAAAAACCTATGCCGAATTTATTGGAAACAGCACTCAGGAAATCATATACTTCGCGGTTGGTATCGTTAGCGGTTTTTAAATCTGTAGTTGCTCCTGCATAAGCCTGAATCAGGTGGTCGCAGTGAACGGTAGACGGTACAGCCACGGTTTTGCGTCCCGAATTCATTAATTGCAACAAGGCCATTTGAGCCGTTGCATCCTGCATGGCCACCCGGTCGGGTGAAAAATTTACGTAATCAACAGCTCTGCTATAATCTTCTATGGGTTCGTCCTTTGCAAGGTGTGTGTACAGAATTTTCTCGGTGAGAGTAAGCGGACGTTGAAGTTTATTCTTAATTTGTTTAATCTTTTCAGGGATTCCAGCATATATGCTGTGAATCATCTCTTCATCAAATACCATATTTTTGTATTTTTAATCAATTTGAAATTGTTTCAAGGACAAATATACACAAAATTTGCTATTCTGTGC
>JBAWXD010000421.1:0-1691 GCA_037144275.1 Paludibacter sp.
TTTTTTCATTGTTTAATTCTACCTCTTCATCTGGGTAATAATAAACATTATTATTTTTTTTCTTAAACAATAATTTTATTGCGACTTTAATCGTTAATTTGAATGATATTTTAAGCAAGTTGGAAAATAAACCCGAACCAAGATTATCGTAACTGTCAAACTCTTTCTTATTTATTTTCCTACCTAACGGAACGAAAGAGAAAATTTTAAAATTCAGTTCGAGATTTTTAAGATATTCAACATCTTCAAGAGTGGAATGCTTGTGTGTATAGATATGGTCAATTTTGGCTATCGCCTTTAGCAGATTTGTATTTAACAATTCGCATTCTTGAATGAAAATTGGAATACTTTCAACATGACCCCATTCTGTGAAATCAATTTCAGTCGAAGTCTTGGAATTTTCTGGATTATTGTTTGAGCTCCCAGATTTAAAACGAGCGAACCGTTTAGCAATTTTCATCTTCGGATTAAATTGTGTGAATATTTTGTTGAATAAATTTGGTTTAAAACGCCATTAATTTTTTAGTCAAATCCTCAATACTATCATCCTCAAAGCCACTGAAATAGTTTTGAGTAGTTTTTAAATCAGCATGTCCAAGCTGTTCACTTACAAGCTCCATACTTGCACCGGAACGAATTGCATTAGTACTGAAAGAATGCCTGGCGTAATAGGTAGAAATGTTTTCATCAATTTCGACTTTCTTGGCTAATTTCTTTAAACCCTGATTTACGGAACGTGTAAAGTTCTTAATGGCTTTTTGTTTATCCACTGCACTCATATCCTTAGTGATTATATTGAATATGAGCGTGTTTGCGCCTTTATTTTCGTTTCCGTATAGCTTTATTACATCGTGTGCAAAAGGTGTCAAATATACGGAAATTTCTGTTTGCTCCGAAGTGGTGTTCTCCGTTTTTTTTCTAAAAAATTTCAATCTATCACCATCAATTTGACCATAAGTAAGGTTGGCAATATCTTTAAAGTTCATTCCGCTACAATTGTACGAGAAAAAGAAAAAGTTTTTTGCCCGAATTTGTTCTTCTGAACCGGTTGCTTCAAACAGTTTTTTGAGCTCTTCTTGCTTGAGGGTCTTTTTGACTTTCTTCACGCTTGAAACCTTGTATTTGGTCTTTTCCTTTCCAAAAGGATAAATCTTACTACTTATGTCACCCTTTGAAATAGAGTTGTTGAAAATGGCTCTCAACGCACGTACATACATACTAATGGTGGTAGTACTTTTTCCTTTGACTTTCATATATTCTTCGTATCTTTGCAGCCAATCGGTTGAGATTTCGGTGAATAGTAATTTCTGGTCTTTTTTGCCTGATTTTGCTTCGATAAATTTTGTGATTGAATTGAGACTGTTTTGGTAGTTATCGGCATTGCCTAATCGTCCCATGCTTTTGTTTTCTTCGATTGCAGTTTTGAATGCATCAATAACATTGGCTTTGTTGCGAGGTTCTGAAAACATTTCTTTTTCAAACTTCTCGAATGAAAAGGGAATAATTGATTCAGCTACATTTAAAGCTTTTGAAAGAAGTTGGTTTAATTCAATAGCTAATTGTACAAATTTGCCTTTTGGTTTCTTAGATCTGGCATTTTCAAACTCTTCAGAAGTCAATTTGAAACTGGTACTATACATTTTTGTAATCCCAAGCGTGGGAGACAAAACTCTAATCTTGACGATATAAAT
>JBAWXD010000422.1:0-1675 GCA_037144275.1 Paludibacter sp.
GGATATACTTCAATCCCTCCGAAATGTCGTGAGTAATTACATAAATATTAGCTTCCAAGTCGTAATGACTAAACCAACTATTTGCCTCAGGGCTAGTTGTAAGTATCACCACATAATCATTAATAGGCAAGTCTTTTTCTTTGCGATAGTTTTTGCAATGTCCAAAAGCCTCTTCAAATAAAAACTTCTTCTTTAGAAAGTACTTGCTCTTCGTTTCAGCTCTCACAAATTCGATAGGAGAGTTATTTTGACTTAAAAAAGCCAATATCTCATCGTAAAGTATTGGGCTAAAATTTGTGGATTTTAGGAGGTGGGCTTTCATTCTGTTATTAGCTAACTATTTCAAAATCAATTTATAGAAGTTTTCATTTGACCAAACCATAAAGTTCTTTTCGCCAAATGTATTTATGTATTCCATTACATTTTGTTTATACCAAGTTACCAAGTCAATTTCAGGCCAAAATGTTTTCATTATTGGAAAGTCAGTACCATATAATATCTTTTTTTCAAGACCTTCATCGCACAAAAGTTGTACACTGCTCAAATCCAAAAAAGAGGTATCTACATATACATTATTTGCCATTTTAAGAATAGTAATAGCTTCTTCTATTGGTTTTCCATGAGCCAATATAAATTTCACTTCGGGATTATTGACACAAAAATCCAAATACTGTATTGATTCAGAACCTTCCCAGCCTCCTGTATGAAACATTATCGGCAAGTCTCTTTTATATGCTAAATCAATTATGTTCTGAATCTTATCCGGCAGATTAACCCATTCTTTATTTGCATATCCGTGTATTTTTATTATTTTAAAATTCAACTCATCATACATTTTTAAAGTTGAATCCAACTCATACATTTCAGGGGTTAACCACAAATATGGAATAAATCTATTGGTTGGTAATTGCTTAATTTCTTTCAGATTATCATTGAAATTAATCTTTCCATTCATTGCAGTTGGCATAATGCCAACGTTATCAATACCAAGTATTTCAAAAAAATCAACAACTTTATCAATGCTATAATAATCATCTCTAAACTGACCATAATGAACATGGCAATCACAAATTTTTGAGGCTATATTATCGTAGGTTATACCCATACTTTGATATTGCTAAAATAAGTAATCTGATAACTCTTTTTCCAATTTTTTAATTTCGTTTTCTAACGCAACTCTTCTGTTACAAAGACGGCTAAATTCATCTGAATCCTCCAATACCCAATCGGTTTTCAGCTTTTCATTCACATGTTCAAGGTCATTTTTTCTATCACGAAGATTGTCCTCTATTTCTTTTTCACTCATTTTGTGTTGTTTTTTTTAGCTTGATAATCTTCCACCATCTTTTTATTCAAGAACGCCACATCGCAAAAATGCTTGGTGATTTTAAACATATCGCCATCATTTTCATTGAAATTACGAACCATACACATAGCGCAATAATCACGAGCTTCGCAGGTAATACATTGAGGGAAAGATGCGTTGGTAATAGTCCGAAGCTTCTTTATTTGTTCCGAATTATCCCATATATCTTTCAACGATTGTTTATAAGCATTTCCTAATATCATACCTTGCCAGCCAGCACATGGATAATAATCACCATTGGCAGTTACACAAATATTATCCATCCCAACACCACATACAGGTGATTTTTTGTATTTTTCAATATCAAAG
>JBAWXD010000423.1:0-1648 GCA_037144275.1 Paludibacter sp.
CCTGTTTTCCGCATAACATTTTTTAGTACTTGTAACATTCAGATAATCAATAAATAACAAAATAATTTTTGTATTTTTGGGTGTCCCAAGTTGCAATAGTCATGTTTTTACGAGAAAAGAAGAATAAATCAGGTAGCGTCAGTGTTCAAATAATTCAGAAACTTCGAGGCAAATACAAGGTTTTACAAACAATAGGTAGCGGTCGAACGGAACAGGATCTAACCAAACTGAATTATTTAGGGAAACAAGAGATCGAACGATTATCAAAACAGCCAGAATTGTTTGTTTGGGAAAATGATTTGCAGATTGAGCAACTATTTTCTAGTCTAAGTAATGCAAGTATACGTATTGTTGGTCCAGAACATATTTTTGGGAAGTTGTATGACAAAATAGGCTTTGGTTCTATACAACAGGAACTTTTTCGACATTTAGTGATTGCTCGTATTGCTTACCCACTAAGCAAATTAAAAACGGTAGATTATTTATATCGTTATCAAGGCATAACACTCGATATTGATAAAGTTTATAGGTTCTTAGACAAGCTAAATGAAAAATTGAAAGAACAAGTAGAGCAAATTTCATATGCTCATACTTTGAAAGTTTTAGATGGTAAAATAAGTGTTGTATTTTATGATATGACCACTTTGTATTTTGAAGCCGAAGATGAGGATGATTTACGTAAAACGGGCTTTAGCAAAGACGGAAAACACAGTAATCCTCAGATATTTCTTGGATTGTTGGTTGGAACTGGAGGTTACGCTATCGGATACGATATTTATGAAGGAAATATATTTGAAGGACACACGTTAATTCCATTCATCGAAAAAATAAGTGCCAAGTTTAATTTAGGTAAACCGATTGTGGTTGCCGATGCGGGTTTGCTTTCCACTGACAATATAAAAGCCTTAGAAGAAAAGGAATATGAATATATATTGGGAGCAAGAATAAAAAACGAGACCGATAATATAAAGAAACAAATATTTAACAATGAGTTTTCTAATGGACAAACAATTTGTATCAACAAGTCAGAAACAACAAAACTGATAGTTGCTTTTTCGAATAAAAGGGCAGCCAAAGATCAGCACAATCGTAACAGAGGTTTACAAAGGCTGGAAAAACAAATAAGGGCAGGAAAATTGACCAAATCGAATATAAACAACCGGGGATACAATAAGTATTTGAAAATGGAAGGTGAAATTAGTATTCAAATTGATTATGAGAAGTTCAATTCTGATGCTATTTGGGATGGATTGAAAGGCTATATTACGAACACCAAGTTGACAAACGATCAGGTAATAGAAAATTACAAAAGCCTATGGAATATAGAACGAGCATTTCGAATGTCAAAAACAGATTTACGAATACGTCCAATATATCACAGGCTTAGAAATCGAATTGAAGCTCATATTTGTGTTTCATTCACAGCATATTGTATTTACAAGGATCTGGAAAGGATATTGAAGTTATCAAAATCAACTTTGTCTGTCAAAAGGTCTGTTGAATTAACTCATAATATGTATCAAATAACTTATATGCTTCCTCAATCCAAGCATACTAAATCAATTCTTTTACAAATGGATGATGAGCAGGCGGAACTTTATAAAATTGTCAATTTTTCATAGGGTGTCCCAATGCTGAAAACAGGAAA
>JBAWXD010000424.1:0-1600 GCA_037144275.1 Paludibacter sp.
TCCAGCACGGGAAATCCAAAAGAGATATTAGGTACAAAGCTTCCATCCATGACATCAATATGCAACCATTCGGCTTCACTTTTATTAATCATTTCACAGTCGGCTTTCAGGTTTCCAAAGTCAGCTGCCAGCAAAGAAGGAGATATAATTCGTTTCATTAAAGGTGGTTTTTTATTTGTTTTGCAAATATAATAAAAAAAAGACTTCCGAGCATTTCGGAAGTCTTTTTTTAGTTTAAGAACAATTCAATGTACTGATTTTCTGAAGATTTCTGTACCCTGTAAGCAGCTGCGAATTGTAAAATCCGGTTCAGGGTTTCTTGTTTGGGTTGCAGTTCCGGAGCGTTTTCCGCTCGTTTCGTTTTAAATAAATCAGTTTTGTTCGACAGAGTAGTAAATTTTTGCATAGGCACCTTTAAAATTTTAGAAGTATATATCTAAAACGTAAGTGATTGCAAAAAAGTATATTTTCAAAGAAAAAAAATGGTGATTAGTTGATTGATTTATTTGTTTATTGGGTAATATTGTAAGTTTTAGCCCAATTATCACATTGGCATATTAGCATATTGGCATATTATTTTATCTCCAGATAAACATCTTTTTCCTGAGCAATTCGGCGCATATTCAGTAATGCATAGCGCATACGCCCCAATGCTGTATTAATGCTCACATCGGTTCTTTCGGCTATTTCTTTGAAGCTCAAATCTTCGAAGTAGCGCATACGAATAACCTTTTGTTGCGAAGCTGGCAGCAAATCAATCAGGTGAACCACATCGGCCAATACCTGCTCGTTTGATAGGGTTTCTTCCACACTTTTTTCAGACAGCTTGGCATTGTTAACTATATCATAATCAACAGCATCGGCCGAAAAAGTATTTTCGTTTTTTACACGACGGAAGTGATCAATAATCAGATTATGGGCAATTCGGTTTATCCACGCCAAAAATTTTCCGGCTTCGGTGTAACGCCCTTGTTGAATGGTTGAAATGGCTTTGATAAAGGTGTCCTGAAATATATCTTCGGCGAGTTCCCGGCTGCGTACAATCAAATAGATGTAAGTGTAAACTTTTGATTTGTAACGCAACAATAAAATTTCAAACGCTTGATTATTACCTTTCTCATACAATTTCACCAATTCGTCATCGGTTAATTGATTCAGAGTTTTCATTACTTTTAATTTTGAGGTTCAAAGTAATTGTTAGCAATAGGCGTTATAAAATTTTAAGAGTTAGTAGAATGTTTAGACTGCAAATATAGTGAATGAAATCACAAAAACAAACTTTTTAGCGATTATTTTGCAAGAAAATTATGTTTTCGTTGCAAAAGCCGTTAAATTCAGGCTTTTACTTTTAGCAAACAATTACAATCATTTATTTTACAGAACAACAAAAAAAGAATTATTGTTCAAATTTACCTAAGTTTTTCAAAACTTCGATATTCTGTTTTAATTTTTCGTATCCGGCACGTTTTATTGCCGATTTTTTAAAAACCTGATTAAAGGTCTCTTTTGAAAGTTGCTGCCAGGTTTCAGCATTCCAATCCAAAACTGATTCATTTTCAAAATCCGGATTTACAGGCGATAGTTCGTTATGTTGATGAGC
>JBAWXD010000425.1:0-1588 GCA_037144275.1 Paludibacter sp.
CGGAGGCAATACACCAAATGCATCAGCAGACAGGTAAATAATTTTAGATGCATGTCCTGCACGTGAAGGAGATACGATTTTGTTGATATGATAAATTGGGTAAGAAACACGCGTGTTTTCTGTTTTAGATGCAGCTGTAGAGTAATCAGGTGTACCATCTGCATTTACAGTTACATTTTCCAATAAAGCATCACGACGGATAGCTCTCCAGATATCAGGTTCTTTGTCTTTTTCTAAATCAATTACTTTAGCGTAGCAACCACCTTCGTAGTTAAATACTCCATTATCATCCCAACCGTGCTCATCGTCACCAATCAGATAACGTTTTGGGTCAGCTGAAAGTGTAGTTTTACCTGTTCCAGACAAGCCAAAGAAAATAGCAACATCGCCATCAGCACCTACGTTAGCAGAACAGTGCATTGAAGCAATTCCACGTAATGGAAGGTAATAGTTTTGCAATGCAAAAATACCTTTTTTCATTTCACCACCGTACCAGGTACCACCGATAACCTGCATTTTAGTAGTCAGGTTAAACAAGGTAAACACTTCAGAGTTCAAACCTTGTTCTTTCCAGTTCGGGTTGGATGTTTTTGAACCATTCAAGGTTACAAAATCCGGCTCACCGTAGTTTGCCAGTTCGTAATGTGACGGGCGAATAAACATGTTGGTCACAAAGTGAGCTTGCCATGCTACTTCCATGATAAATCGTACTTTCATACGAGTATCTTCATTTGTACCACAAAAAGTGTCAACTACATACAATTTTTTTGCAGAAGAAAGTTGTTTGGTAACCAAGTCTTTACAGTGGTCAAAAACCTCTGGTGTTGTAGGGCGGTTAATTGTTCCATCCCACCAAAGATGCTCATCGGTCACTGCATCTTTTACGAAAAATTTATCTTTAGGTGAACGACCAGTGAATTTTCCAGTGTCAACTGACACAGCACCTGATGTAGTTACTATTCCTTTTTCAAAACCTTCATTTGCAGGATCAATTTCTGCCTGAAACAATTCTTCGTAAGTTGGATTGTGAACAATTTCAAAATTGCCCGAAATGCCGTACTTTGATAAATCTAAATTTGCCATTGCTTAAAATTAAATGATGTTATATTATTTTTTCTATCTCTTTTGAATTAAAAAAAATGCGTTTTTTGACGGCACAAAAGTACTATTTTTTTTTGTTGTACGAAAGTAATTAAAGAAATATTTCCTTATTCCTGTATATTATTTCATTAATACCAGTAATATACAAATTATATGCATGCAATTTCCTGAAAATCAGACTTTGGCAAGATTACTGACTTTTGCAGCCTAGTAAGTACTATCAAAATAATATTAGGTGATTGAAAAGAAAATCATTAATTCTGTATTCTGTGAAAACAATATAATGTATATCAATGTATATTTATGCAAAAAAGCCATGAAGAAAGCCATGAAAATAAAAAAAACACCAATTCTCACGAACTAGTGTTTTTCTCCATTGCTGAAATAAAACAGCATTGCCAAATCATAAATTCACTATGTTCAATTTTGATTTTTTTTCATGTGTAAATTAATATGGGTTTTACCCCGTTTAAGTAACGTGTAATAG
>JBAWXD010000426.1:0-1578 GCA_037144275.1 Paludibacter sp.
TCCGGAGTATTTCAACAACGATCCGTTTAAAACTAATCATGTTTAATTCCCGGATAAGTACAAACAAAATGAATTCTTTCAGTGATAATCACTGAAAAAAAGCTTTTTTACTGCCATAATTCCATTATATTTTTCATAGTATCGTCTGAATATATATGTCTGTTTATCTGACATATAACCGTCAAAGTACTGATATTTCATTATATTTTTTTTGGACAGCCAATATTTGATTCATAGTCAAAGTATATTTGTATCGGATATTCCAATTAAAAAAAATACCAGTCATAAATCATTAATTCAATTTTTATGAAAAAACTTACTCTAATATCTTATCTTTACTTAGTTACAGCTTTATTATGTTCTTTTGCAAATGCAGAAATTACGAGCCCAACAATTACAGCTATTTTCACGAAAACCGCTGATGCTACACCTCTTCCGATTTTAACCCAATCAGTAAAATTTACATTTGATTTTTCAAGCAGTTCGCTAACCGGAAGTGAAAACTTAGGAATTTATTTTTGGCAACCGGCATCAACCTCTCGTATTACCTTGGTAAATGAGGGAAGTAAAAAGTGGTCATTGACTTTTACGCCAACAACTTTTTTTAATCTTAGTGCAGCTGAAATTGCTGAGAATATAAACCAATTCTATTATAATATCGAGGATCTAACTACCCTTGACATTACAGGAACTCTACATACAACTTTCAATTTACCGGCATCAACATCTTCAACAGCAAATATAATTAGTAACCCTTTAGGCACATACCCATTAGACCAATCAGTTACCTGGTTTTTTGATTTAACAGGTTCCGGTTTTAAAGCCGGAATGGATTTATATATGTATGCATGGTCACCAACTAATCCCGATCCAACTTATAATAACTCTACAGCAATATCGAAACTTACTTATGTGAGTGGAATGATCTGGTCAAAAACACTGATACCTACTTCCTATTTTAGTCAGACAATTACACAAATTCAGGCTTCAGCTGGTTTTTGGATGAAGTTGAAAGACCAGGCAGGAAAGATTGAAACAGCTTCTTTTTCGGTTCCACAAACTATAAATCGTCAGGTAATAACTATTAGTGGTAATCTAACTTCGACAGCTCTTGTCAACGCTTTTGCGGATGTAAATGTTTCTGGAACAGGAATATTAACTATTGACGCAAACAGAACAATTCATGATATTACGATAGCAAGTGGTGGAAAAGTGACCAATAATAATGGGGTGACATTTACGGCTAATAACTTTACTATAAATAGCACTGCCGGTGGAACAGGAACATATCTTGATAACGGAACAACTACTAGCGGTGGAACAACAAGTGTAAACCAATACCTAAGCTACGCCCGTAACTGGTATGTTGCATCTCCAGTAAGTAATGCACAAGCACCTTCAGGCTATACTTTTTATAAACGCGATGAGACAGGAAGTAATCCTAGTCCTGTTGCACCTGCAACTGCATATTGGGTTAATGTTGCGACGGGAACTGCTTTTGCTCCCGGAATAGGTTATAGCGTTTTACCTGGTGCGGATGGTCAGACGCTGACATTTTCTACTCAAACGGGAGGAAGT
>JBAWXD010000427.1:0-1559 GCA_037144275.1 Paludibacter sp.
GTAACTACTCAGTACCTCTAAGTTGATGATACAGAATATTTTATGAAATTGAAAGAATAAAAGATTAAAAATAGTTACATATTTATTTGCTCATCTCATTGATATTCATTATCTTCGATGCGTGAAAGAGCAAGTATTTGACATAGCTTTAGTATTAAAATCCATCAACGGAAAGATTGATGGATTAACTAAACAGCTTAATTCTGCTCATGAAGAGATTGTTGTTCTTAAAAAGGAGAACCTTGTTCTAAAAGAATGTTTGGCGATTTACCAAACGCCAAAAGATAGTCATAACAGCAGTATTCCGCCTTCAAAGGATTCGCTTGCAGCTCAAGGGGAGAAGTCTAAGAAATTGCTTGCAACACGTTCTTTGAGAGAGAAATCAGGAAAACCCAATGGTGGACAGCTAGGTCATAAAGGATATACATTGGAAATGGCAAGCGAGCCAGATTCAATAGTTGAACATCAACCTTATTTTTGCACCCGTTGTGGAAGTGACCTTTCAGCCAGAGAAGGTGAATTAGTAGAAATTCGTCAGGTTTTTGATATTCCAATTGCTGTTCGCCCCTTGGTAGCAGAGCATCAGTTGATAGGCAAGAGATGCAGTTGTGGTCACTGTAATAAAATAGATTTTCCAAAAGAAGTTCGTTCACGTGTTTCGTACGGAGAAAATATCAGGGCATTGGTAGTATATTTGAACTGCATCCAATTCATCCCTTATGAACGATTAACTCAGGTTTTACAAGATTGTTTTGGCATAAAATTAAGCCAGGGGACTGTCAAGAATATATTGGATGATGCAGCCGAAAAATCATTAGTTGCATACCAAGAGATTCGTAACAGAGTAGAACAATCCAAGGTAGTGGGAGCTGATGAAACAGGTGAAAATATCAATGGTGAATTGCATTGGGAGTGGGTTTTTCAAACCCCAAAGCTGACCTATATTTACAGTGATCAGTCTCGTGGGAAGTTGGCTATAGATAAGCATTTTGAGAATGGATTGCCAAACTCAATTTTGGTTACAGACCGCCACAGTTCGTATTTTAATATGAGTGTTGCGGACCATCAGCTATGTTTGGCTCATGTTCTAAGAAACCTGATATTTTTGACAGAATTAGATAAAAATCAAAGTTTAACCTCTGAATTGGCTGAATTGATAAGGGATGCTATTCACAAAAGAAAAACAGAATTGTGGGAGAATATCGATCGCACTTCAATTATAGATAGATTCGATAAATTATTAACATCATGTACTGATAATCTGCATCAAAAGATTATTGCCATTATAAAGAGTTTGACAAAACACAAGGAGTATGTATTTAAGTTCCTTTTCGACCCTGACGTTCCATACGAAAATAACGCTTCCGAAAGAGCCGTCAGAAATCTAAAAGTGAAACAAAAAGTAAGCGGTATGTTCAAAACCCAAGCCGGAGCCGATACTTACTGTCAAATTCATTCTATCACGCAAACTGCCAAGAAGAATAATCAAAATCCTTTCTTGGCAATCCTTGCCATGGCAAACAACTATTGACCAATTTTATTGGGTGTTGAGTAGTAAC
>JBAWXD010000428.1:0-1541 GCA_037144275.1 Paludibacter sp.
TTATTTTGATTATTCAATGGCAACTATAAGCACCGTGCACTGAACTTATCATTGATTTTTTGACGAAGGTGTTTTTTTTAAGCCTACCCATAAATGATAAATTTAATATTTTTCACACGAAAAATAAAATTATTTCTTAAAAAAGTAACCTGTTCGTTTTCTTACATCAAAAATAACTTTTTCATATTGCAGAAAGAAGTCCATCCCCAAAAGTACACGAAAGTAATTCTTCTTATACAAATTAAAAACATCAGGCATCACATGAGTTATACCACAATTTGTGTACAAAGAATCGATTTTCAATTCGGGTATTTGAAAATGAACAGTCGGATAATCAGCTCCATATTTTTCACTTACTGCTTTTTTATAATCTATCATTTTTTGTAGAATTATGTTATCATGTACCTGTAAAGAAATATAACCAACACTTCCTGTATCGAAGAAAAAGAGAGGGTGTAATTTTACAGTATCCAATATAGTTAAGTCTCCTTTGATATAAGGATACATTGCCCCGACATTTCTCAAGCTATCTACCTGCCCATAATCCAAACGTAATATTTTTGTTTTAAAAACACCACTATTTTTCAAATAATTGCGAGGCAATGAATACCAAAAATTTAAACGCTTATTTTTAAAATCAAACTCAACAATATATTTATAGTTTATAAAATTAATACCTACAATACCATTAATATCCTCGTCCAACCCTAATGATATAGTAGTCTTTTTCATATCTGTAAGCGTCCATGCATAATTAAAAAGTGTGTCGATATAAAGAGATGAGCCATTATCCGGCAATATTACGGTATAAGGTTCTCCACTTGAAACAAAGTCTTTAATTTCCCTCTTTTGTTTATGTGGTAATATATCTAATCTATCAGCAACATTTACATCAAGCATATCGCCCTCCCAGCCTGTGTCAAATAGAAGTTTTACATTTTCTCCTTTAATGCTATATTCCACGATAATTCTTTTATTTTTATCTAGATAAAATGGAAGACTTATTGCTTGTGAATAAGCAAAATGAAAAGTGAACAATAAACAGTTCAAAATAAATAGTTTTTTTGAATTCATATATACTTTCAACAATTTGCTTATTCTGATTTCTACTTAAGTTAAGGCTAGTGGTCAATGAAAACTATAAATATAAAATAGCAAATCAGAATAAGCATAAGGGTTAGTTAATTAATTGTATTGTCAAACAAAATATATACCATTATTAAAGCCATTAGAACAATTGACCGGATATCCAAAGGCAGTCCAAACACTTGCCCACGCACCACAAACTTCAGGGCTAGCTGTAATTGATTCACCAGGACGATAACAAGTAATTTCATTCCCAGCAGATGCCTGATTTTGACCTGCAATAATGTTTTTCATCTCATTTCTACAAAGTTTTCCTTGAATGTTTTCAAGGCTCATTTTTAATGTTTTCATATTCTTTATAATTTAAAAATTATGATAAAGCAGTTGCTAGCTCTATCGTTTATTTTGATTATTCAATGGCAACTATAAGCACCGTGCACTGAACTTATCATTGA
>JBAWXD010000429.1:0-1539 GCA_037144275.1 Paludibacter sp.
CCCATATTATTAAGATAGGAAGCATCAGCAATTATTGATTTTTTCTTACCTTCAATATTTGTTTGGAAGTTTAAAATATTGACTTCATTGTCAGTTTGTTGGTATTTATATAAATAATCTTCATTCCATAATGTGCCAAGTACATCAAAAATTATTTTCTGATTTTTAGTTATTTTCTTTTCGAAGTATATATCTAAAATTGGTTTATTATAGGGGTTTGATGTTTGTGTGTAAGTTTTATAATTACTATTGTTATTGGATATATGCTCCATCCACAATCTATTGTCAGCATGATTATGAACAATTTCAGTTGAAAATTGAATGTTTAACATATAATTATCTGGTTTTTGAAGTTGATAACTACCTGAAATAATATGTTGAAAATATTGATATGGTTGATAAATACCTTCTATTGTTCTTGTAATGGGTGTTTCATTTGGAAAATTAAAAATATCTTCTCCATCTTGTTTACAATTAGAGTATTTGCGAATACCTAAAAAATAATTAATATTTATTTCAGAGGATTTGGTATTAAAAGATAATGATACATTATCATTTGAAAAACCAGTAGTTATTGCAGAAGATAAATCAGCATAAATAGTTCCACCTGATTCTATTTTTTTTGTTATGTAATTGATAATTGCATCAACACCTTCTTCATAATTTTTCCCCGTTAGATTATCATTATATTCAATTCGAATAATCTTTTCAGGTCGAAGCGACATAACTTGTTGAGCTGATACTCGTATATTATTAATTCGTAATTGGACTGCACCACTACTACTTGCCTTTTTTACACTCAAATCGATCGGATTTACAAATATTCCCCTTACAGCAATACTTCTGAGAAGTTCTAATCCATTTTGTGCTGTTTTTCGTTGTAACGTAGTTGGAAAGTATAATTCGCATTCGGGTTTTTGTATCACAGTTTTACTTTCAACGATAACTTCATTTAGTTTGACTGGAGACTCTATCATGATTTGGTCATCCAGTTCAATGTTGCCATAACTTTGATTAATAGTAAGATTTAATGGTTTATACCCAACAATAGAAATTCGTAAGATTATTTTTTCTTCTGACAAATTTTCAAAATAAAAAATACCTTTCTTATCAGAAGTACCCTTTGCTATAACTTTTGTTAAACTATCTTCAATCATAATATTTGCATTTTCTATAGTTAAACCGGATTCACTAATAACTCTCCCCTTTATAATTCGTCCATAAGTTGAACAAAGAAAAAAAGAGAGAAAAAATAAAAGTAAAAATATTTGTATTTTCATAATAACTACATTGAATAAAATTGAAACTATTTAACAGATTCACACCACATTACAATTGAATCTTCAAATTTAATATCGTTTGACCTCTTTTTACAAACCGCCTTGTATTCAGTATTTTTAAAATCAATATCTTTTGGACATGGACCCATACATATTGGCAATTGTTTACAAGTAAGGCACATTTCGTTTTCAAAAAGTGGATTAGCAAAAATTTCCGGTATTTGTAAATTATCTACCCATTGAATTGAACCATCATCCT
>JBAWXD010000430.1:0-1538 GCA_037144275.1 Paludibacter sp.
GTAAATGATTATCTAATTCGTCAAATTCAATAACTTTATTTACTTCTTCTAAATCCACAGTATCTAAGTCTATGTTATTTGTAATATTAGCTGAGATTTTTTGTAAAGGAAAAAACTTCAATTCATCTCCTCTTTTTTTTAGGTCCGTTTCATTAACGACAATCTCGGCCATGCGTCTAAGTAATTTAGAATCATATTTAGCATACTTGTGTTTATAATTCTGTTCGATTATAGATATAAGATATTCAATTAAATTATCGGGGCATTTTTCGAGACCAGGTTCCACCATTAAACTGTCATAGAATTCAATTTGTAATTTACAAGCATCACTATTCCAATCGCTCTCATTATTATCTAAAGACTCATTTCTCTTTGTGAAGAAATAGTAAATTGCATCGGCAATTAACATCTCTGGATATAATGTGTTAATAATAAATTCATCGTTTGTATTACACAAAGTTTGAGATAATTCCTTATATTTCATTGGTTCATTCTCAAGGCTTAACTGCATTAATTTCAATGCAACTTTAAGTTGTTGATTCTGGTATTCTAAATAGTCATCCATCATTTATTATTTTAATAATATTATTCAACCGATTCTTAAGCTTTTCGCTACCTGCTCAATATTCTGTATTGGATTATCAGGTTTCTCCTTGTTTTATCATTACATTGTCGAAACAACTAAGTACTTAGTTAATTCTCGTGTACTTTACATTTCTTTTTCTTTTTTTTGAATGCCCCCTAACGACCGAGGCTATGGGCATCCTGCGGTTTGCGGGAGCTTCACTTTCGCCCAAGCGAAAAAGTGAATGCGGGCGCAAAACCTGCGGAATGCACGTCAGCCAGCAGGTGAACATAGGCGTGTGTTACCGCCTAGTGCTTTTCTTGTTTTGTTTAGATTGTCAAGATTTAAACAGTTCCAGTTCTAAATGTACTTGATTCATACTGTTGGTCTGTCTTAAATTCAGGCTGTTCTTTGTTCACCAAGTTTTTTGCAAAGTCTATAAAAAGCTTATGAGCCTTAGTAAAAATGTATCTTTCATTGTTTTGTTTTACTGCGATATTTCTCTTCACTAATGTTGTCCCAATTAGCTTTTTGATATTTTCAACACTACTTAATTGCTTGTTTGCCTTAATTACATCTGACCATGATGAATTTTTAAAATAATCAATAATTTCATCAAGAGTAAATTCAGAGAAGTTTAACTCATCTAAGAAATTCTTTCCTTCTTTGTCTAATTCATAGCACAATATCGAAAAGAATATTGAAATATCTCTTGAAGTGTTTTCGTTTGTTTCTTTAGACAGTAAATAATAAAAATCATGCGTGCCAATTAATTCAAATCCAAAAGATTTCTGAAAAAAATCGATATAAAATTCTTCATTCTTCTTAATGGTTTTAAATAAAACATCAACTACAGTAATGAATTTACCCTCCATTAAAGAAGTTACTATTTCTTTGTGTTCATCTGGATACATAATCTCGTTTTTTAATATTTAACCTAGGCATAAATAATTCCGCACTATCTGTAGAAATT
>JBAWXD010000431.1:0-1509 GCA_037144275.1 Paludibacter sp.
CTTATAAAAATAAAAGATTCTATTTTTGAGAAAAACCATACAGAATTAACCAGCTGTTATAAAAGTAAAACAAAAAAAGTATCGGGACTATTAACAGCCATTAAGGATGCACAGACAAATGAAACTAAACAAAAATGTCAATATTGCGGTATTAATAAACCCAAAACTATAGATCATTATTTGCCAATATCATTATATCCGGAATATGCAGTTTTAGCCATAAACTTACTTCCATGTTGTAATGAATGCAATAAAAAGAAAGATAATTATTGGAAAGCTGATGGTTATAGAGGAATTCTAAATTTTTATGTAGACAATATACCTAACATACAGTTTCTTAAAGGAGAGATAATCCAGAGGAATGAATTACCCGTAATATCTTTAGACTTTGATTTTAGTTTGATTAATCCAAATTTATCAAAAATAATAATTGCTCACTATAAAAGATTAGATCTTTTTAATCGGTATGAAGAAGAATCTGGCGACGAAATCTCTGAAATATCTAGACAATTAAAGATTTATTCTGGCGAAAAAACTAAGAATGAAATTAGCAAATTATTATTAGATGACGCTAGAGATTTACAGACTTTGTTTGGTGAAAATTATTGGAAAGCAATTTTACGAGAGGCATTAGCGAAATCAGATTCTTATCTTGCTAATTACAAAAAATACGTTGGCTAACACACGCTTTGCTCACCCGCTGGCTGAATCGCACTTAGCAGTCTTTGCACCCGCATTCACTTTGTCGCTGTGCGACAGTGAAGCTCCCACAAACCACAGGATGCACATAGTTTCGGTCGTTATCAGTAAGTGAAAAAAAAAAACACAGAGCAATTAAATCGAAAATATACATATTTAAGCAGACATAATGAACGGAGAATATAAAGAAAAACTGCCATTTGGCACTGGAGATTTAATTGTTACAAAAGATACTTTTTATATTCAGTTTTACTTTTCAGGCCCTGACTTAAGACATAATGGGACGTTTAAAAGAATAAATAATGATGAAATTGATTTGTATATTAAAGCATATGAAGATAATTGGAAGAAATATGAAGAACTTCAAAATTTCACAGAAAAAATCGGTGGTGAATTTACAACTGTTGGACAAATGAATATACAAATAACAATAGGAGGCTGGAGAAATGGAGTATGTATTGATAGTTATCATTTACCATTGAGGTCTGAAAAAGAAATTAAAAGTTTAATAGACTCATTTAATTGGGCAAAAAACAGGGGACGTGAAATAATGAAACTTTTAGTTTCTATAAATAGCCTATAATAAGCCATTTGAATGTACAACAAAAAAGTATGACTATGATAGACATAAATTTTATACAAGCACTACGAGACAAGCTCAAAGGGGGGAATACTAAATCAATACATTTGAACGCTTTACCCGGACGTTATGCGACAAGATTAGACTTATCTAACTTGAATATTATTAAACCTGAATTTGCTAATGAATTCTTAAAGTTGTTATTTACAAAAGCTTGTTTTGAGTTTAAC